>NZ_JAGWDG010000008.1:0-137255 GCF_020658095.1 Clostridioides sp. ZZV14-6009 | reverse complement strand
ATATCTAAAGGTCAAAGAAGAATAAGGAAGCAAAAATCATTGTATCAGCCAAATGACTTGATTAAATATGATGGAAATGTTTATACAGTTAAAGGTAGTCAGAATGAGGGTAAATACATAGCTTTAAAAGAAATCAAAAAAGTACCAAATGTAAAACTAATTAAGCCATATATCTTTAAGAAGGGGTTAAATTGGAGTCATGGATTATATTAGTAGAAATCATTCTAAGTATTTGTTATTAGTACATCTGATATTTGTATGTAAATACAGAAAAAATTTGCTAATTAAATTTGGCGATGAAATTAAACATATTCTTAGTGATGTAGCAAAAGAAAAAGATTTAATCATGGTTGAAATGGAAGTTGATAAAAATCATGTGCATCTATTAGTTAAATACAAACCAACAGTTTCTATATTGGAGATAGTAAGATGGTTCAAGCAAATTTCAACTTATAGAATTTGGCGAATTAATAATAATCAATTATACCTTAACAAATATTTTTGGAAGGAAAAGACTTTTTGGTCAGATGGATATTTTGCTTGTAGTATAGGAGCTGTTTCTAAGGAAACTATTGAAAGATATATACATAATCAGGGATAAGGCTTACATCCACTAACCTAAAGGTATAGTGGTTTTACGCCTTATCATATAAAAGAAAAAGAATGAGAGAAGAAGGTATATCCAAATCAAAAATAGATAAAACAAACTTTTTAGATGTTATAGCAGAGGATAAGAAATTAATTGAAGGGTATATATCTATTGTAAAAGATATGGCGATTAAATATGGTATATTAATTAGAAATACTTAATTTGTATATTGATAAATAAATATTTGGAATATGGAGGAATGAAAATGAAAGTAGATTTATCTAAAATTGAATTTTTAATAAGTGAAGCAACAAATGTTAATTTGAGCTTAGAAGAACTTAATGTAGCAAAAGAGATACTTAATACATTAAATAAAAACGCAAAAAGCATCTCATCTCCAATTGATATATTAGTATTTTGTAAAGATGCACTTAGATACAATCCTGTCTCAGAATTTATTTATACTGAGCTCTAACTGTTCTATGTGCTTCTCTTAGAGCATGATATATTTGATGGTATAAAGCTTCATACTCATAAGCATATTCTTCCACAGTTTTACCTTTCAAATCATAATTAGCATCCAAATACCTAATTGTAAGTTCATGCACTTTGTCTATACCAGCTAAACTATCAGACATAGTTGCCACCACCTTTAATAAAAATTAAGAACATATGTAAATATTTCTTGAATTAATTATATCAAATAAACAAGTTATAGAATAGAGGTATGAAATGATAGAGCAAATATTGAATAAAAGAGGTAGTCTATTAAATTTAGCAAGTGAGTACTTGACAGAACAAGACTACCTCAACTTTCAAAGATGGTATACATATATACATAGAAAGAAAGATGCTTATGAGGCTTCTATAAATGAATATTTAAATTATAAGGATGACAAAAAGTTAGTAATGTATGTATTTAATTTAAAATTTCAAGAAGCTCTCACAGAAATATAATATTACTAAAAATGGTGATTGAGATGAATTATAATTATATAACTAAAATTGACCTAAAATATGGAAATACGCAATTTGGATTTGATAAATATAATGACGCTTTAAATAAGTACAGAGAACTTAAAGAAGAATTTAAGTATGTTCCATGTATTATAAAACTACATTCATATATAGCACACCAAGATTTATATGTGAAAGAAATTAAAGCTGATGGTTTTGAAAAGAAATATTCAGATATTAAAAATTTAATAAAATTGTTTAAAGAACATAAACAAAATATATCAGATGAACTAAGTCTTTGTGATAAGAAAAAGGAAGAAGTATTACATGTAATAGAAGAAATGAATTTAGATACAACTTCTTTAAATGATAAGATTGATACCATTAAAGAATTAAAAAATATTTTAGTTAAAAGGAGGTTAGTAAAATATGAGTTAAACAAATATTTAGCATTTGATAATACTTTAAATGAAATTAATCAAAAACTAGATAAGTATGAAACTAAATATAAACCACTAGAGAATCAAGGGAAGAGTAAATTTAAGAAAAATAAAAAGTAGGTGATTAAATGCATGATGTAAAAATAGAAACAAATCGAAATATAACAAAAGTTATAATTAATGGACATGATATAGGTGATATTATTGGATGTAAAATAATAAGTTCATTTGTTGAAAGTGGAATGAAAAATGAACTTACTATTAAACTATCTGTGAAAAATTTAGAAATTATTACTAATTAGATTGGTTATAACATTAGATGCAATTTCAGTTAAAACATTAATAGATGTAGAACCAACTTTTGAAGCAACTTCTTTAGTTTTATTCCAATTTGTGTTTAAACGTACATTAGCTAAGAATTCATGACCTAAAGGTGTTAAATCATCAATAGTACAATGAGCTGAAGTCCAAGAAATTCTGGTAAAAAAACCGTATAAATTACATTGCCTTATATGATATGAAATCTCTTCATCATTATATCTTTGTAATAAGTCATAGTTGTTTTCTTCTTTTCTGTTATAATACATGACTTGAGAGAAACTTGTATTTTCTTCTACAGTCAATAATAAATCTCTAATACAATCAGGGTTTAGTTTCATAATGTTACCACCTTTTAAATTAATTTGAATTTCTTAAGTTAATTATATCAAATATATAGTTGGGGTACATAAATTTTTTAGGATGATTGAAAAATGTGGTTGTAAATGTAATAAGAAAAATTATAAGGAGGTATATATGGAGAATAAGGTTGAATTAACGCAGGAAGATGTCAAAAGTGTTTTTGTTGCTTTAAATACTATTAAATATATCTGTGAGAAATCTAAGCATTGTAAAAATTGTCCTCTTGGATATATGGAGAATGTAGAGGAACATAATTGTATGTTATATAGATTAATGAAAAATGATTTATTACCAGTTGATTGGTGTATAAAAGAGGTTCCAAGATTATTAGATACAACATCTATTTAAAGGCAATAAGGAGGTGTGCAAAATGAAAAATAAGCCTGTAAGTGTTAAAAAATGTGAATGTGGAGGAGATATATATGAACTTAATACAAAATTAGGCATTATATATCAATGTAAAAATTGTGGCGAGATGTATAAATAAATCAATAAGATATTGGGGGATTAATTATATGAGTAAAGTTTGGATAGATGCAGGGTCATTTTTAGAAAATGCTGAAGGTAAAGTACATGTATTTAAACATAATATAAATAGAAATGAACAAGAATGTTCAATTAATTTATATAAATTAAATTCTAAAGGTCAAGGGAGAAAAAGTAAAAAAATAGAATGTTTCAATATTAATACAGGAGAAGTTAAAGAGTTTTTGGGAGGTATAGAAGCAAGTGAATATTTGAATGTCAGCTTGAGTTATATTTTTCGTTTAGTTAAAGAAAATAAGGTAACCAGTCATGGGTGGAAAGTGAAATATGTTTAAGATATTATAGATAGAATTATTGAATATAAATCACGAAATTGAACAAAATTTAGTGTTTTCAATGATGACAAAAGTGTAACAAGGATAATAAATATATAAGGAGTGATTATTATCAAGAGTCTAAGGTGTATATTTAGACACAAGTTTTCAAGAGTAAAAGATTGTCAATTAATCACAACAAGAAGTCAACAATATACTTGTAAAATTTGGATGTGCAAATATTGTGGAGAGATTATAGCTGGAGCGACTCCTGTGTATCATCCTAATATGAAAATAAATGAGTATTGTATAAAATGTGAGTTTTTAGCATGTGTAAATAATTATGATGGATATTGTAACGCTAAAGATAGAGAAATTGAATTTAAGTCTATTTGCTTAGACGGTGATAAAGAGACTTTAGAATGTAAAAATTTTGATTTAGAATAAATTTAACTTAAATATGAGGATTTTAAAATATGAAAATAAATATATTTGTTAAAAAAGTATTTTTATATGATTTTACCTAGTAGATATAATAAGAATTTAAATCAAGATATACAAAAATTACAAAAGGAGGTTTTTAATGAAAGAACTTTTAGAAGTAAAAAATATATTTGACAGTTTAGCAGCTACATCTAGTAGAAAAGAAAAAGAGAGAATATTAGAAAAATATAAAAATAATAGAATATTTGTTGAATGTTTACAATTTCTCTTAGATTCAAATATTCTAACTGGAATATCTAAGAATAAAGTATGTAAGAAGTTAAATAATACTAGTCATAATGAATTAGAAAACATATATGATATGATTGACTATTTAATTAAGAATAATACTGGCAGAAACATAGATGTAAAAACAATACAAGTATTTGCCAGTAAAAATGAAGAATTAAAGGATTTTATTTTTAATTTAGCTACAAAATCAATTAAATTAGGAATAACATATAAGACTGTAGATAAAATAATGCCAGGTTTAATTATCTAATAAATTTTGTATTTTTTACAAAAAACTATTGAGAACATAGAGGTTATATGATATGATAAAAATATAATAAGAACAGAGAAGGTAAAAAGGAGGTAATGAGATGACTGACAAAATAATAATAGCAAGTGTAGATGGAGAGGAAATGATATTTAGAACTGAAATGAAAAAGTTAGAAAAAGGAGATAGTCTTATAGTTTCTGTAAATGGTGTAAAAAGATTAGCTCTATTCATTAGGTATATAAGTACTTGTGAAGAATATATAGAAGATATAGCATTTCAAAAAGTAGATGAAATATTATATGAAAACACAATTGCTAAAGAAAAAGAAAGAGTTAAAAAGGTATTTAAAGATAAGTGTATGAAAAATTATAAACCTATTGTTAATATAGAAATAGACTCTTATTTAAGAGAATGTGGTTTCAATTGTGATGGCAGACAATTTTTCAAAAGTATAGATAATACACAAATTTTAATTAGTAGGGATTGTGATAAAGATGTTTTGATTGTATCGAAAGGTTTGACGATAACCAAAACAGATATAACAAATAAAAATTTAATTACAGTTATTAAAATAATAAATAATAGTCTATTAATAGTTAGGTAATAGAAATAAATATTGGTCTTTTAAGAATAGAAAAAAATATTTTTAAGTGAATTAGTGTTCTAATGTATTATAAAAATATTTTTAAATAAAAGGGAGTGATTTAATGATAGGTTGGGAAATGAATGAAATGCAAAATGCAATATGGAATAATAAATATAGGAATAATAATGAAACCTTTAATGAATGGCTCAATAGAGTGTCTAATGGAGATAAAGAAGTAAGGAAATTAATGCAAGAAAAAAAATTCTTGTTTGGTGGTAGAATATTAGCTAATAGAGGATTACAAAATGATGGAAGAAAAATAACTTATTCAAACTGCTATGTTTTAGCAACTGGTGATTCTATTGAAGATATATACCAAACATGTAGTGATACTGCAAGAACCTTTTCTTATGGAGGAGGGGTAGGAATTGATATATCTAAGTTAAGACCTAGAGGAGCAAAAGTCAATAACTCAGCTAAATCTACAACTGGTGCAGTTTCATTTATGGATACATATTCCTTAGTTGCTGAAACAATAGGTCAAAGTGGTCGTAGAGCTGCTTTAATGATATCTCTCGATATTAATCATCCAGACATCGAAGAATTTATAGATATTAAAACAGATTTAAACAAAATTACTAAAGCTAATATATCTGTAAGAATAACAGATGAATTCATGCAGAAAGCTACAGGAATAGATTCAAATCCAATGTATAATTGTTCTTTTACAAGAGAAGAAACTGGTGAAATTATAGTTAAAGAAATAAATGCTAAAGAACTATTCAATAAACTATGTGAGAATAATTGGAATTATGCAGAACCAGGAATTTTATTTTGGGACAAAATAAATAATTATAATTTATTGAGTGAAGATGATGAATTTGAATATGCAGGTGTAAATCCTTGTGCTGCTTAATTTCGGCTCAAGTAAAAAATTGGGGTGTATCGGTGAAGTCTAAATTATTAGTGTTTATAAGTGAATAAAGAAATTTTACATATGAGAAATATAACATTTGATTTTAAAGTATCTGAAAGATATAAATACTATGTAACAGGAAATGGGAAAGTATTCAGATTAGACACTAGAAATAAAAAAATGGAAGAGTGTTTTTACCATATAGCACATGGTTATAAGAGAATAAGAGTTACAGATATAGAAACTGGTATTAGGAGATATAAAAGAGTATGCAGATTAGTTGCACAATATTATGTAGATAATTTAAATCCAAGAGAATTTGATATAGTTAATCATATTGACGGAAATAAATTAAATGATAATTATACAAACTTAGAATGGTGTAATATATCAATAAATACTCAGCATGCTTATGATACTGGATTAATAAAAGATAGAGGAGGTTGGAAAAATAAACCTTATTCACAAAGAAAACATTAATAACAGGATAATACCGAGAGCAGTAATATCTAATACTGTTTGTAGAGCATAGTAGATGAGCGATAAAATGAGAGCAATAATTCTACCACGAGCCTCCAACTACTTGATATGAGTAGAAAATATATGCCGACCTTATAGGAAACTATAAGAAGTAGAGGATAAAAAGCCTTTACGATAACAATGTGGAAGAGCCACTTCCAGCTGGAGGTAGTTGTCTTTTAGGCTCATTTAATTTAAGTGAATATGTCAAAGAAGATAAAACTTTTAATTATAATGATTTTAGAAAAGATATAAAAATAGTAGTAAAAGCAATGAATGATGTTTTAGATGAAGGGTTGCCTTTACATCCATTGAAAATTCAAAGAGATACAGTCAGAGATTACAGACAAATAGGTATTGGGGTTATGGGAATAGCTGATATGCTCATAAAAATGAATGTAAGATATGGTTCAGAAATGGCAATTGAATTATGTAATGTGATAGGTAAATGTTTGGCAGATGAAACATTAAAACAATCAGCATTATTATCAAAAAAATATGGTACATATCCAAAATATAAGGAATGTATTTTAAAATCAGAATTTATTCAGGAAAACGCATCTCATGAAACACTAGAATTAATAGAAAAATATGGTCTTAGAAATTCACAACTTTTAACAATCGCTCCAACTGGAAGTATATCAACTATGCTAGGAATATCTGGAGGAATAGAACCAATCTTTGCCTTTTCTTACACTAGAAAAACTGAAAGTTTACATGATAAAGAAAAATATTATAAAGTTTATACACCTATAGTAAAAAAATATATGAAAGAAAACAATATTGAAGATGAAAAAGCACTTCCAAATTACTTTGTAACAGCAGAAATATTAATTCCAAGAGAACGTATTTTAATGCAGTCAGCATTTCAAAAACATATAGATGCGAGTATTTCATCTACTGTAAATTTACCTAATGAAGCAACAATTGAACAGGTCAAAGAGTTATATTCATTGGCATGGGTTAATGGATTAAAAGGATTAACAATATATAGAGCTGGTTGTAAGCGTGAGGGAGTTCTTACAACTGATAATATTAATAGTACACAAGAACTTAAAAGAGGAGATTGGAAGCCTATATCTGGTGATTCTGTTTTATATAAAAGAAAGTTACATATCGGTTGTGGGAAATTAGTTTTGTTTATATCTTATTCTGAAAAAGAGAAAAGTATACAAGAGCTGTATGTAAAAAAGGCTGGTTCAGGTGGATGTGAAAAACTTCTTGAGTCTACAACAATAGCAATGAGTGGAATACTTAGACTTGGAGGGACTTTAGACAATATAGAAAAAGCTTTAGAAGGTGTTAATACTTGCCCTAGTTTTGCTTCAAGTAGAGCAAAAGGAAATGTATTGGATAGAGGAAATCATTGTGGAATCGCCCTTTTAAATGCCATAAAAGATTTTCTTAAAGAAAAACAGGGAGAGAAAATAGAAGAATCTAAAGAATTTGAGCCAAAATGCCCTGAATGTGGGCTAAATATTCAAATGATGGAAGGATGTATGACTTGCCCTAGTTGTGGGTGGAGTAAATGTAATTAAATTAAGAGGGATTATTCCCTCTTTGGAGGTGATTGTTTTGACAAAAGAAGAATTTACAGCTAAGTTTCTTAAAGAACAACAAAGAAGAAGAAAAATGTTAGAACATGATATTATAGATTTTAAATCTAAGTGTAGATTAGATGCTTGGAAAAAACATAGAAAAAGATAGGTGGAATCAAATGAATCAGATTTATTTTGCTAAAAGTAAAAATATAGGAGATTTTTATGTAGGAACTGGTAATAAGATTGGATTTAAGAGCATAGGAGCATTAAAGACTTCAATAATACTTAAAGACAAAGAAATTGAACAATATGATTTATATTATATAGATTTAAATTTAAATATTCATAAGTTTGTAGATTGGGAGATGATAAAATAATCAACTAACTTAAAAGGAGAAGTTTTATGAAAGTAGTGGAGCTGAATCAAAATGAAATAAGAGCTATAGATGCTTATATGTCATCAAATCCTTGTCGTAGTGGATGTGCTTATGATGAAATTCAAAATTCAAAGAAAGATTGTGACAAATGTGAGCTTGAAGAAGCGAAAATAAGTATATTGGAAAAGTTGAATTTAATATAAAAAAGGAGGAATAGAAATATGGAAGAAAAAATAAATAAAATAAAAATTTTAGTTAAAGAAAATTATGATAGTTCTGTTTGTGGTTTTACAGCAGAACGCTCAGCAGGTAATTTTGATGATTGTTTTGATGATGGTTATGTTTGTGGCAGTAGTTGGCTTGCCCATCAAATAGGAAAAATTTTAGAAATGGATTTAGAAGAACCAGAAATTGATGATGACTGTTACTAATTAAAAGAAATAAATAAGTTTGCTAATATTAAGACAAAAAATAAAATTTAAAGGAAGAATTAAAATAAATGCTTGATAATTTAGAGTAGTATTATTCAAAGATGTTCTATTAAACAAGAGTATCTTTGAATAAAAGACAGATTTTAAAAAGAAAGGATATTATAATGGAGAATAAAATAGAAGTTGGAAGTATATGGGGATTAGAAGATTGTATGGCACAACCTCAATGTGTAGGAATAAAATTTAAAGTGATTTCTATTTCATATATAGAAGAATTTAATAAAAGACTTGTAACGTTTATGGAAATTGAAGAAAAAGAAGAAGATACTTGGATAGATGCAAATTGGGAAGATGTTTTTTTAGATGATTTCTTTAAATTAGATTAATTAAAACAACAGTTTTAAGATGAATAAAATTTAAAAGGAGGATTAATAAATATGGATAACAAAGTATTGATACAGTTAACGAATGGAGCAATAGTAGACATAACAACAGAGCAAGGATACTCAAGTGGATGTGAAACATGTGACTATGGTAGCTGTTATACAACAGACTTAATAATAATATATAAGAATAAAAAGAGGGATATTATAAGAGATGAGTCGATGTATGATTATGGGATGTCTTTGTCGTCTATTATGAAAGTTGTCTTAAATCATCAAGAAGATATAGAAAAGTTAAAAGAAGAGGAGTTAGCAGAATTTATAAAAAATAAATTAGAAAATGAGCATGGTTGTGATGAATTAAAAATATTCAATTAAAATCTTAATTTTAACAACTGATTGAATTAAAAAAAAATAAAGAGGAATGGTGGAAATTATGAAAAAATATGTAAGATTAAGTATATTTGCAGAAGGGTATTACAGTGAAGCAACATATGAAGAGTCATTGTTTTTAACAGAAGATGTATGGAATATCATAAAAACAGATATAGAAAAAGAAGAGTTTTCCATTTCTGATTTAGACGGGAAGCATAGCTGTTGTCAGTGTGATTTTGAAGTTGAGGAATTTACCAAAAAAGAAATAATGGAAGGAAAGTTAGTCAATTGTAATGATGGAGATGACTTATATCCTACAGTTGAAGACGCAATGAAAAGTAATGGGATAAATGAAGCGGGAGAAGTACTTGATGCGATAGCCAGAGAGGTGAGTAATTTAGCAAGGCTTTACCCATTTGAAGATGTAACTGTAACAATAAGAAAAGGAAATAAAGAGAAATTAATGGATTTTGTAAGACAATTACAATAAAATGATACTTTTAAGAAGATTGAGGGTGATATATTATTAAGCCAATATTTAATGAAGAAAAGAAATTTTTAGAATTAAAACTAGGAATAACTTTACCAAACGATTGTTGGAGACATGGATCTAAGATATATTTAAATCACTTTGATAAATGTCCAATAATTACATTTAAAGTTGATGGACTACATGACGAAATAAAAATCAAGAAAAATAGTTTAAATAATATGGATTACAGGAGCTATACATTAGAGCAAGAATATAATTTGATAAAAGAAGTATTAAATGAAAAATATTTACAAAGTGTAGAAATGACTAAAAGATGGATTTTGAAATATAAAAATAGCCATAAATTGTTTGTAAGTATAAGTGGTGGTAAAGATTCTGATATTACAAAATACATTGTAGACAAATCAATTAAAGAAATAGGAGAAGATATTCAGTATAATTTAATAGCATTTAATACATCTAATGATACAGCAGAGACTTATAAATATCTTAAACAAGAACATAATATGAGCAAAGATAATATTATAAGCCCTAAATTAGGTTACTATCAATGGATAACAAAGAAGAAAAAATATTTTACTCCTACAGTAATGAATAGAAATTGTTGTAGTACATATAAAGAAGGTCAAATGACTAAAGTTATGGATAAAAAAGATAATATATTAATATTTTTAGGAATGAGAGCAGAAGAAAGTTCTAAACGTAGTCATTATGATTGGAATTTAAATAAGGCTCAAATTGATAAAGGTAAAAAATTGAATGTACCTGAAAATTGGATTAGATTTTTACCAATTGTAAAATGGAGTGATGCTGAAATATGGTTATTTATTTTACATAATAATTTCAACTATAATAAAATGTATGATTTAGGATTCAATAGAGTTGGCTGTTTAATCTGTCCATTTCAAAGTGATTATATAGATTTATTAATCAGAGAATATTATCCCACTCAATGGAAAAGATGGAGAGATATATTAACTAAAAATTATGAACTATTTGGAATCAAAAGAAGATTAAAATGGAGTTTACTAGAATGGACATATGGTGGAAAGTGGAAGCAAGGTACTTCAAAAGAGCAAGAATTAATAAATAAAAAGGCAACAAGTGAAAGAGTTAGTCAATTAGCAGATCTAAAAAACATATCTGAAGAAACAGCTCTAAAATATTTCAATAAAGAGTGTAAATGTCATAAAAAATTAAATCCATCTGAAATAGCAATGAATTTAAAAATATTTGGAACTTATGAAAATAAAAATGATAATAGAGTTTATTTGTGCAAAAAATGTTTATGTAAAGAATTAAATATAAGTAATAAAGATTATGTAGAAAAGGTAAAAGAATTTACTTATGGAGGATGTAATTTATTTTAATAAATGATATATAGAGTTGATGATCCATTTAATTACAATTCAGAAATCTGCAAATCAAAAATATAAAAAGTGTTTAAAATCATGGTTTTAATAAGAGGTGATGACATGAAATTTAGTGAGCTTTTTAGATATGAAATAGCAAACAAGTGTCTTTATGATGAAGACAAGTGTGTTGACATAAAATGCGATAGATGTAATTTAGAAGAAATATGTAATCAAATTTGTCATGAGCTAGAAGAACAAGATAAGGTATAAGATATTAACTCTAAATAACTAAACAAATCTAAATATTCAATTCAAGATAAAACAATTCAAAAATCCAATCAGTATTCAATTCAAAGGAGATGGTATTATAAAAGAATTAAAATTACTAAGTTTATTTTCGGGAATAGGAGCATTTGAAAAAGCACTAGGAAATATTAATGTAAGGTATAAATTAATAAATTACTGTGAGATTGATAAATATGCAAGTAAATCATATTCAGTTATACATAATGTAGATAAAAGTATGAATTTAGGTGATATAACAAAAATTGATATATCTAAGCTTCCACGAGATATAGATATAATTACACATGGAAGTCCATGCACAAACTATTCTGTGGCCGGTAAAGGAGATGGAGGAGATAAAGGAAGTGGGACTGCTTCTTCTCTGATGTGGAATACAGTCGAAATAGTTAAATATGTTAAACCCAAATATGTAGTTTGGGAAAATGTAAAAAATGTACTAAGTAAAAAACATAAACATAATTTTGAACAGTATATAAATGATTTAAAAGGATTAGGATACACTTCATATTACCAAATCTTAAATGCGAAGGATTTTGGAATACCTCAAAATAGAGAAAGAATTTTCTGCATATCAATACTAGGAGAACACACTCCTTATGAATTTCCAATAGGTTTTTCATTAAAATATAGATTAAAAGATTTTCTTGAAAAAGAAGTAGATGGAAAATATTATTTATCAAAAGAAATACAAGATAGATTTACTAAATTTCCAACAGATAGATTAAATAATGACGATTTAGAAGTTATTGGAACAACTACACCGAACCCATACAATGATAAAGGAGATTTAATATTTGATAAATGTACATTTGCATGGTGTTATAATCCAGATAAATGCATATCAACCTTATCTGCAAGAGACTATAAACAACCCAAACAAATTATAGATAAAATAATTAAAGAAGGTAACGTATCTCAACATCCTAAATCTCAAGCAGGTCAAGTTATATCAGATGAAGGATTATCTATGACTTTATGCAGTGGTACACATGGATATGCTATGGGATATATTAAGGAAAATGATGTGTCTAATGGAGCTATAAGAGGTAGATACAATGAACAAGGTGATATTGAACAGAAATTAGAAATAAGAGAAGATGAATGTTCCAATACAATAACTACAGTTCAAAAGGATAATGTTATTATCGAGCCTAAAATAAATCAAGTAGGAGAATTAAATATAAAGGGATATGATTTATTAAAAAGAGTTTATGGGGGTGATGGAATATCTCCAACATTAAATGCTATGACTGGTGGAAATAGACAGCCTAAGATACTAGAAGAAAGAGCAATTAAAGAGGGATATTTTAAATATCCAAATAGCAACAAAGCACATCAAAGTAATACTTGTTATAATCCTAAAGGATTAAGCCCATCTTTAGATACTTGTCAAGGTGGAAATAGGCAAACCAAAATAGTAGAAAGTTTAGATAATAATTTTAGGATAAGAAAACTCACACCAAAAGAATGTTGGAGATTAATGGGATTTGATGATGAAGATATAGATAAATGTATAAAAGCCAAGATGTCCAATACTCAACTCTATAAACAAGCAGGTAATTCAATTTGCGTATCAGTCTTAGAAGAAATATTCAAAAAACTATTCCAGGAATACATAGATAATTAAATGATTATAAAATGTCAGTTTTAAAAGGAGTGATAATTATAGAAAATATAGAAAAAATGTTATGGAAAGAAAAAAATAAATGGATATATAATGATGAATTCATAAAATATCTTATAAAAAAATTTGAAAATGGATATAGTACAAGTTTAATTTCTAAAAACTTAAAAATTAGCTATAAAGTGTTAGAGAAAATAATAAAAAAAAACAATATTAAAGTGCCTATATTAAAAAATAATTCTAATTTTAAGTCTGTTTATCAAAGTTATGATTGGTGTTATCAGAAATATATGGTGGAAGGGTTGAATCATGATGAAATGGCAAAAGAAGCAAATGCAAGTAAAAGAGTGATTGAAAAGTGGTGTACAGAAAAGCACAAACTAACTCAAAAATATAGACAAGAAAATAAACAGCTCAATTACATTCAAAAAGATATTGTAATAGGTTCTCTTTTAGGAGATGGACATATAGACAAAAGACTCAGCCAACCAATATTTATCATATCCCATGCAGAAAATCAAAAAGATTACCTGTTTTGGAAATACAATATTATGAAAGATTTCTTTAATTCTCCTCCAAAATATTATCCTCAAAAAGAAATAAAATATTTTAAACAAAATGGTTATGTATGTCAGCCATTTTATAGAATATCTAGTCGTATACATAATTGTTTTATAAAATATAGAGAAATGGAAGTTATAGAATTAATTAATAATTTAAATGAGTTATCATTCTCAATATGCATGTTAGATGATGGTCATAGAGGTGAAAGTAATTGGGATTTATGTGTAGCTGCATATTCCTTGGAAGAAAAAGAACATTTAATTAAAATTTTAAAATGCAACTTTAAAATTAATGGATACATAAAGAATTGTGATAATAGATATTTAGGATTTACAGCAGTTGATAGTAGAAAAATAGACAAAATAATTTTAAGCAATCTTCCAGACAACCTTGATATTATAAAATATAAAATTCTTAATAAAAAGAGCAAAGCTGCAAACTATAGATATGTAAATTTAGAAAATGGAGAGAAAGTAGGTATATCTAATTTTTGTAGAAAAAACAACATATCTGTGAATAATGAGAAAATTAAACAACTATATGATAGTGGATTTAGAAGTGAAAAAATTCTAATTGAAAAATATAGAGAGGTATAGATGAACAATTATACAATAACCCATATACATACAGATAGGTCTTCTGGTACAACCAACATAGATAGTGTGACAAAACCAGAACAATACATTTCTAAAATAGCAAGTCTAGGTATGAAATCTATAGCTTTTACAGAACATGGCAATATATTCAGTTGGTTGAAAAAAAAAGAATTGTGTGAGAAATATGATATAAAGTATATCCATGCAGTTGAATGTTATATAACAGAAACACTAGATGAAAAAATAAGAGACAATTATCATTGTTGTTTGTATAGCAGAAATCTTGAAGGTGTAAAAGAGTTAAATAAATTGATTTCAAGCTCATACAACAGAAAAGACAATCATTTTTATTATGTTCCTAGAATTTCTTTTGAAGAATTAATAAAAACAAGTGAAAATATAATAGTAACTACAGCATGTCTAGGAGGAATATTTGGAAAAGGAAATGATGAAATCAAAAAAAGATTTTTAGACTTCATTATAAAAAACAAAAATAGATGTTTTTTAGAGATACAACATCATTTAGATGAAAAACAGATTAAATTAAACAAAGAATTATATAAGTTAAGCAAGGAATACAGTCTTAATTTAATTATTGGCACAGACACTCATGCTCTCGATGAAACACATGCAAAAGGAAGAACAATATTGCAAAAAGCTAAAAACATTCATTTTAGTGATGAGGATAAATGGGATATAACTTTAAAGACTTATGACGAATTAATAGAACTATATTTAAAGCAAAAAGCAATTCCAATAGAGAATGTAAAAAAAGCACTTCATAACACTAACATACTTTCAGATATGATAGAAACTTTTGAGGTAGATAAAAGTTATAAGTACCCTAAATTATATAAAAATCCAAAGGATGTTTTAAAAGAAAAAATTATTGAAGGAATTAAAAAAAGAGGAATTCATAAATATCCAAATTATGAGTCTGAATATCTACCAAGGATTAGAGAAGAATTAGAAACTTTTGAACATAATAAAGCTATTGATTTTTTATTATTAGATAACGATATAAAGGAATGGGCAAGAAATAATAATATATATCATGGATATTCTAGGGGGTCTGTTGCAGGGAGTGAGATATGTTATATTATTGGAATGACTGATATTGATAGTATAAAACATGACTTAAATTTCCAAAGATTTATGAACAAAGAAAGGGTAAGCTTGGCAGATGTGGATACAGATTGGGATTCTGTAGGAAGGGAAAAAGTTAAACAGTATATATATAGCAAAGATGAACTATATTGTGCAGATATAATAACATTTAATACTGTAGCTTTAAAAGGAAGTATAAGAGATGTTGGAAGAGCGTTAGATATTCCATTATCAGAAATAGATGATATATGCAAGAATATTGAAGTAAAAGAGAATTATTATAGAAATATTTACAAGGAATTATTTGAATATGTTGACATAATAAATGGTACAATTGTTTCAATTGGTATACACCCTTGTGGTTTAGTTATAAGCCCAATACCATTAGATGAAAACATGGGAACACTAACACTTTCCACATGTGAATATCCAGTCACTATGTTAAATATGAAGGAAATCGACTCCAAGAATTATGTAAAATTGGATTTGCTTGCATTAGATACAGTAGAAATAGTAAATAGAACTTGTGAACTTGCCAATATTCCTAGATTGACTCCTGATAATATAATTAATGACATTAAGGTTTGGGAAAGTATAAGAGAGAATACATTAGGAATATTTCAGTGGGAGTCTGATTCAGCACAAGTATATTTAAAACAATTGTTTTCTAAAAATACAATAGAAAGAATAAAAAGAATAAATCCAAATTTTAGTTATATAGATATATTTTCTGTTGGTAATGGTGCTATAAGACCAGCAGGAGCCTCCTATAGAAATGAATTGGCAAATGGACAATTTAGGGATAATGGACATGAAGCCCTAAATGAATTTTTAGCTCCAACACTAGGTTTTTTAGTGTATCAAGAACAAATATTAGAATTCCTAAATAAATTCTGTGGTTATTCAATGGGTGAGGCAGATATCGTGAGAAGAGGGTTCGCTAAAAAAGTTGGTACAGAAGAGTTTATACCTAAAATTAAATTAGGATTTATTAATACTATGAATAAAAGATATAATATTAGTAAATATGAATCAGAAAAATTAATAGAAAATTTCTTAAACGTAATAATAGATGCAAGTGATTATTTATTTTCATTAAACCATTCAAAACCATATTCTTATCTGGGATATGCTTGTGGTTATCTTAGATATTATTATCCTTTAGAGTTTATGTCAGTTTTATTGAATATAAATAATGGAAACATAGAAAAAACATCCAAAATAACAGAGTATGCGTTAAAAAGAGGCATAAATATTTTTAATCCTAAATTTAGATTCTCAAAATCTGAATACTTCTTTAATAGAGATACAAATAGTATTTACAAGGGAATTGAATCTATTAAATTTTTAAATTCTGATATAGGAGAGTACTTGTATTCTCTTAGAAATAATAAATATGATTCATTTTTAGAACTATTAATAGACTTACAAGGTCATATAAACTCTAAACAATTATCTATACTAATTAAACTAGATTTCTTTGAGGAGTTTGGAAAGTCCAACAAACTTTTAGAGATTTATGATATCTATAATTCAATCTATAATAAAAAACAATTTAAAAAAGATAATTTACCATGCAGTATAAATACTATGAGAAGATATTCTAATAAAGAAACAGAAAAAATATTTAAAGAAGTTGATACAAAAAAGTTATGTTCATACCTTGAGAGCCAAATCGAAAATACAGAGATACCAGTCAATGAAAAAATACAAACCTATTTTGAGTTTGTTGGTTCTTGCAACATAAAAGATAGTAATTCAAATCCAAGACATTGTTTAGTAATAGATATAGATACTAAATATTCTCCTAAAATTACACTGTATAATCTAAAATCAGGTAACACAAAGATTTTTAAGGTAAGTAAAGCTATTTTTGAGGATAATAAAATTAGCATTTATGACTTAGTTTATTTAAAATCGACTAAGGAAAAATCTAAAAGAAAAAAAATAGATGGTAAATGGATTAAGAGTAATACAGAAACAGAATGGTGGGTACAAGAATATTGGAAAGTAGAAAATTAAAAATATGACCTCATATATGACTTTCTAAGACTGTATATAAATGACAGATTGTGTTTATACCTTACAATCTTAAAATAGCGTATACAAGGTCGTTGAAAGGTAGTGATTTCAATACTTATAGACGAACAAAGACATCGTGATTTATTAGAGAGAAATAGAGAATTAAATACTAAAATAGATGAATTAAATGAAGAAATACTTTTTTTACAAGAAGAGAATAAAGAGTATGAAGGAGTTTTGGAGAAGTGGCAAAATGTAAAAGGAGAAATTAAATCTGCTTATGAAATTAGAAGAAGATTAAATAGAAAACATGGAAAGTTAGAAATGATATGGCGTAAAATCGAGGATTTATAATGGATACAAATAAAATATATGAGAAAAAAGAATATATTATTATTAAATCTAAAACTGGATATATTGTCTACAATACAAATAAAAAATTTGAAGAAGGTCATACTCATTTAAAAAGTTATAATGTTGCTAAAACAGCTATAGATTTAGTTATTAAGAGAAGAATTCCTAGAAGCTATTCTGTTTATTTTCTTACAAGTTTGATGAGAATATCTAATGATATACAGTATATAAATGATATTATGAATATAAGAAATAATAAAAGGTTAAAAGAGAAATATATAAATTCTAAGAATGTAAAAAAAAACTATTGAGAACTTAGAAGGTATATGATACAATATAGCTATAGATAAAATAGAGAAGGTAAAAAAGAAGAAAAGATACTATTGTTGGATAAAAAAGTAATTAAAATGATAATTTCAATATGATTAGGGGGTATCTATGAGGTGTAAGAACATGCTAATAACAGGAGCTTTAATAGTTGGTAGTACAATACATGTGTTTGCTAATACAGAAGATGTTATTAATAATAACATGAATAAGGAACTTATGGCAGGTACGGCAAGGAATATTAATTTAATGTATAAAAATGAATGGGAGAAATATAAGAATAGTTCTAAATATAAATTAGAAATTAAAAGAATTAACTTAGAAAAAGAATTAGGGATAAAAATAGAAAAATTAATTCCTATGAGATGGGAAGTGAGTTATTATACTTCTTTAAACTGTGAAAATAGTAAATATGGAGCTATTACAGCTACAGGAGAAAAATTACGATATGGGTTTGTGGCCAATAATCATCTTAAATTTGGAACTAAAATATTAGTTGATGGAAATTTAAAAGTAGTTAAAGATAGAGGTTCTAATAAGTATTTTGGTAATTCTAATGCTATAGATGTATTTGTACCAAGATTAGATGGAGAGGATGATTATAAGTATTATAAAAGGGTGAACAATATGGGAAGACATTACAAAGAAGGCTATATTATAGTAGAAAGTTAGGAGTTGATAAATTGAATGTAAGTGGAATAAAAATGCCAGGAATTATTGATGTTTCAAATGTGTATGTTTATGGAATTAAAGAAAGTATAATTGCAAGTGGTTATCCGATGCAACAAGATCAGATTAAAGATATGAAAAAAGTAAATATTTCAGAAAAAGATTTAAAACGCTCAAGTCAATTAGGCAAATCAAAACAAGGTTCAGGTCATGATTGCTTTTCTAAAGGAATTATCATTCAAATGGATTTACAATGGTCAGAATATATGTGGAGACAATGGGACAGATATCATCATAATGATTATGTATCTAGTCAAAGCAAAATGCATAGATTAACTAAATTTAATATTGATGGTATGTGTAATAAGTATGTTGATAAAAATACAATAAATTTCCTGAATGAATTGATTTACGATTATAATAATTTTCAGGAATTAAAATTAACCGCATCTGATGAAGTCACTCTTAGAAATGGAGAAAAAGTTGAAGCCACAAAAGAAACTCTTTGGAAAATTATAATATCAAATTGCCCATCAGGATTGATGTTAACTGCAAGAGTTACATTAAATTATCTACAAATAAAATCTATGATAAATCAAAGAGAAAATCATAAAATGGAGGAATGGAGAATTCTGTGTGACTTTTTTAAAACACTACCAAAATATAAAGAATTAATGATGTAATAGTTTTGTTAGCAATTAAATTTTAAATATAAAGGAGAAGTGGGTATGGCAGAAAAAAGAATAAATTATAATCAAGTATTTGTATCAGGAGAAGTTTTAGACATATTAAATATAGCTAGAATGAATCAAGGAGCTAGTCAAGAAGCAATAAGATTTACATTGAAGGTTGAGACAGCACCAAATGAATCTGTAAATGTAGATTACTTTACATCAATGTTTAAGTCAGATGGCTCACCAAATCAAATGTTTTTAGGAATAGAGACAATAGCAAATGAAATAAAAACTAGAGCAGAAGATGGAAAAGGAGATATAGTTAGATGTGTTTGTTCATTAGATAATAACTTATATTATAAAGATGGTGAAAAGAAAGAGAGATTCCAAATATCAGGAACTTTTTGCAATAGAGAAAAATATGATGACAAAGGTAATCCAATTGATGACAAGGGGGAAGTAGTAAAATCAATAAAAGCAAGTCAAGTCTGGAGAGCATATACATTAATTGAAAATATAGAAGAAAAAGAAGATGGCTTAGGTAAGTATTTAGAGATTAAGGGTCTAATTAATAAATATGGTAAGCAAGGTTGTAATGTGACATTTAGAATACATAATGAAGATATGATAGAAGGATTTAAAAGTTTATATAAAATAGGAGATGTTGGTCTTCTTGAAGGTACAATAAAATCTATGGTTACTAGTAAATCAGCAGGGTTTGGTTCAAGAATTAAAAAAAGTGCTTTTACATTTTTAGAAATAGAAGGAGGAGACGAACCACTAAAAGATGGAGATGAAATATTAAGTGATAAAAATTGTCCTTTCACAGATAAAAATATAGAGGCAATGAGAGAAAAAATAAAAGAAAAAGATGAAAGGGAGAAACAAAGAGATATTGATAAAAATGGTAAGACTGTTGAGATAAGTGATGATGATGTACCATTTTAAATTATAAATTAAATAATCTATTAAAAAGGAGAGATGTGAATGGAAGTTAAAGAAGGAATAATTAATGATGATTTCAAGAAAGTAGTAAATGAGGAAATAAAGAAATATATGTCAAATTTATATTCAGATAGAATTGAAGGGTTAAAAGAAAGTAATAGCCAAATTGAGATAACAAAAGCATTAATAGCCTTTCATTTAGATATAGAATCAATCCCAAAAGACAATACCAATCCATTTTTTAGGTCTAAATACGCAAATCTGGATACAATTCTTAAAGCAGTAAATCCATTATTAGCAAAACATGATTTAATACTAATGCAATCAGCAGAAGATGCAGGTAATGATAAAGTATATATAAAAACCAAACTTAAACATTCATCAGGTGAATACATAGAGTCAAATTCTGCACCATTTAAACCAGCCAAGACTAATGATATACAAGCTAGAGGAGCATTAGAAACTTACTTAAGAAGATATGCAGTTCAATCAGTATTAGCATTATCATTCGAAGAAGATGATGATGGCAACTCTTTAACAAACAAATCAAAAGGCAAATCAGAGGAAGAAAATTCAACTGTTAAGAAAAGTAGAGTGTAAGTAAAAAAATGCTACCTCTTAATGGGGTAGCAATAAATACATAGCATAAGGAGGGGAAAATTTGAATTGTAAGTGTAAGGTTTGTAAGAAAAAATTAAATACAAAAGATGCTTATAAAGTAGAACATATTACATCTGGAGGAAAAAAACGAAATATATATTATTGTAATGAACATGAATATAGAAAAGAGCAGCAGGACATATATTTCTGGAAACAATGTCAACTTGGTATAGATTATATTATGGGATATAAAGTTATAAGTAATCAAAAAAATAAGATGTTACAAGAGATAATAAAAAGTGGTTATACAAGAGAAGAATTATATGACTGTGTACTTGAGAAAAAAGATGAAATTATAGAATTACTTAACTACAGAAAAGATATAGAAGAAGAGTATCCTAAATTATGCTATGTATTTACTATGTTAAAAGGGAGTATTAGAGATATAACAAATAGAAATAGAAAAGTAAAAGATGAAAAAGAAAATGAAAAGATGTACAAAGAAAGTGAAAAATATTATGAAGTAATTGTTCCGAAAAAGGTACTTACTAATAAAAGAAAAAGTCTATTTGAAAAAATTAAAGAGGTGGATTAATGAGTGCTTATGAGAAAATAACAAGTGACAGAGGTATTATAGAGACTTTAGTTTTAGGGACAATGCTAAAATCATTAACTCTTTTTAGTGAATATAAAATTAGTGAAAGTGATTTTATAATAGATAAAGTAAAATTCTTTTTCTCCTTAGGAAGAACAATGTCTAAAACTCATAGTGAACTTGATGAAGCGAGTGTAGCTAAATTTGTATCTTCAAATAAACTCAAATCTGAATATGAAAAATATGGTGGTTGGAATAGTTTATCATCTGCTATGGAATATGGAAAAGAATCCAATATATCAGCATATATTGATGATTTAGCTAAGAATAATCTATTAATCGCCTTAGATGAAAGAGGTTTTAATATAATAAAAGAAATGGAACATAAAGGAGAGAAATTTATTCCATTTGAGTTATTCCAATCTATAAGTTGTAGAGAAGTTGAAGAGTTTTATGAAGGGTTAATATCTTCATGTAGTGTAAATTCTATAAAGAATAATATGAAGGTAGAAAATCTTTTACTTACCAAAGAAGATAGAGAAAAATTAAAACAAAAAACTGAAGCAGGAACACCTTATAATATCATTTTTGAATATAATGAAAAAGAAACAGAATTAAGTGATAGTGAAGAATCTAAATATATATATGGTCTACCAGTATTATCAAATAGAACTAATGGACTTGGTAAGGGTGGAGGAATAAATATAATATCTGGATTTTCAGGAATAGGAAAAACTACATTATTGTTCTTTAATTATATATTAGCTATGATATATCAAGGTGAAAAAGCAGTTATATTTGCTAATGAACAAAAGTCTCAATATTTTAAAAGTATGTTAGTATCATTTATAGCATATAACATATTTAATTATCATGATTTAGATAGAAATAAAATTGACAATGGAGATTTTACAGACTTTGAAGAAGAACTTATGGAAAAGATAGAAGCCTTTTTAAAAAATAGAGGTTTTGAAGAAAGTTTAAAATTTATATATATGGAAGAGTTTGAAATATCTGAGATACTAAGAAAAAGTAAAGAACTTGTAGCACATGAGGGATTTACTGTAATAGCAGTTGATACATTCAAGTCAGAAAATTCCTCAGATACAAATTATACAGGACGATTAATTGAGAACTCTAAGCTACTAGACAATTTTGGAAATAAATATAATGTAATAACACTATTGTCTATGCAATTAGTAACAGCTCAAGAAAATAAAAGTTCCTATCTATCAGCTTCGGATTTAGCAGAAGCTAAAGCTGTTAAAAATGTTTGTGGTCTATTGATGCTTATGAGAAAAGTGGTTAATGATTTAGAGTTAGATTCAACCAATAAAAAATTCTTTTTAAAACCATATAGGCTAAAATATAATAAGCTAAAAAAGACTACTGAAAGAGAGTATATCCAGTTTGATATAAAAGATTTACAAAAAGAATACAGATTATTATTTTTAAATAAGTCAAGAAGAGGTCAAGATGGAGATGTGATTCTACTAAGATTTTATGGTAAGACTGGTAGATTTGAAGAAATAGGAAGGTGTGAAAAAGTCTATAGAGGACAATTGTCATACTAGGTGATGACTATGGAAATAAAGGATTTAACTAATCAACAGGTGATAAATTTTATGGACTATTTAGGTTCGGACTTGTCTCCTAAAAGCAATGATAGACAGTTAATATTTAATACTTGTTTATGTCATAATGGAGATTCATATAAATTATTTTATTATACAGAAAGCAAAACATTTCATTGCTATAGTTCTTGTGGTCACATAGGGAGTTTAATAGATTTATTAATACATATAAATAAATATGAATTTAAAGATGCTGTTAATGAAATAAAAGATTTCTTTGGTATTTCAAATCAACCAATGCTAAGAAAAGGATTTAGAATAAAGAAAAAATTAAAACAAGATGATATTAAAGATATACAAATAGAATTACTTCCTACCCCTAAAAAGCCATATGTATATAAAACTTTTCAGCAAGTTCCAATTAAAGAGTGGGAAAAGGAAAACATCTCTTTTAAAGCTCTTAAAACATATCAAGTACATTATAATCCATATGAAAATCAAATAGTGATTCCACATTTCTGTTGGCATGACAAAGATAGACCTGTTGGTATTAGAGTGAGAAACTTAGATGAAGATAAAGCTAAAAGTTTTGGCAAATATATTCCATTATGGTATGACAATAGGTGTTATAATCATAGACTTAGTCTTAATTTATATGGATTAAATATCAATAAACAAGCCATAAAGAAATGCAAAAAAGTAATAGTATTTGAAGGTGAAAAATCAGTCTTACAAATGGCTACTATGTATAAAAATAATCCTTCTGTAGCTATATGTGGAAGCAATTTTAGTAGAGAGCAAAAGAAAATATTGATAGATTTAGGTATTGAAGAGTTAATTATAGCTTTTGATAGACAATTTAAAGTTAAAGCTGATGAAGAATATGTTGCATGGAAAAATAAAATATGTAAGCTAGTTCAAGATATTAGAGAAATAGTAAACATAAGTGTAATTTGGGATAAAGATAATTTGTTAGAGTACAAAGATAGTCCTAGTGACAAAGGGAAGAAAGTGTTTGAACAATTATTAAAAAATAGAATAAATATAATACAATTTGAAGGAGTGGTTAAATGAGTGAGGTTGCAAGACAGGTAGTAGATGAAATAGTTAGAATAAGTAGCTTAGAAGTTGCTAAGATGATGGGAATGACATCTAAAGATGGGCATAGAGATTTAATAAGAAAGATAGAAAAAATAAATATAGTTTTTGATTCGGAAAAAATTCCGAATGAAATATATTGGTTGGAGGGTGAATATGAGAATAGGGGAAAATTTTATAAAGAATATTTAGTATCTAAAAAAGGTTGTGAATTCCTTGCACATAAAACAACTGGAGAAAAAGGGGTATTGTTTACTGCTAAATACATGGAACGATTTGAAGAAATGGAAAGAATTATAAAAGGACAAAAGTTAGAGCTATCAGCAAGAGATAAAGGAATATTAGATATAGTTAATTCTAAGTCGGATATAGAGCAAGCAATAGCAATAAAAACTTTTGAAGAAGTTGTAACTGCACCTCTTATAGAAACAATAGAAGAACAAAAAACAGATGTTCAATTTGCAAATAGGATTAGGACAGATGGAAGAAAAGTCTATAGCATATCACAAGCTTCTAAATTGTTGAAACTTCCATATGGTAGAAATAAATTAATGGAAAATCTAAGAAATTTAAAAATACTTCAATCAAATAATGAGCTTTATCAAACATATATAGATAGAGATTATTTATTGGTAGAATTAAATGAAACTGGAAACAAATTAGTTATAACTCCTAGGATAACTGGTAAAGGAATGAAATGGTTAGAAAATAAATTAAGAGGTAAATTACTTGCGTTAGCATAATAGGAGGTGGATATATGATACAAGAAGTCAGACAAGAAGTGTTATTACAAAATGGAGACGTATTACATACAGGAGACATTATAAATGTAAAATATAAAACTATGGAAGATATAAAAGAACAATTTTGCAAGGGAAGATTAAAAAATGTAGATGAGCAATTTATTCAACTAGATATGAGTGAAAAATATAGTGCAGCAGAAAAAACAATCTATGCATGGGATTTAATAGATATAAAAAAGGTGAGTGATGAAAATGAAAAAGATAATTAATAGTAAGTATAGAGCATTGTATTTAATGATATTTTTCTTGATTTTTAACTTAGGGTACAGTTTATATTTTGGAAGGAATACAGATATAGGCTTTTATTCTAGCCCCTCTTGCATAACTGAATATATATTAGACATTATAACTTCTATAGGAATATTCTTCTCTATGATGTTAGCTGGATTTGATATGATAGAAAAACTTATAGAGAGATTGAATGATACTGTGAAGGAAATAGAAAATGAGGTGGATTAATGGAAAAAGAATTATATAGCTTTAGTAAATTAAATGCATTTCACATATGTCCATTTCAGTACTATCTTACATATATTAAAAATTTAAATCGAGAACAAAATTGCTATGGTTATTATGGTAATGAATTACATAGTTTACTAGAACAATTACAACAAAGAAAAATAACAAATCAAGAAGCTATTCAAAAGTATAATGAAGTTATAGAATATGCAAATCTAATGGATTACGACTTTCCTACACCAAATTCAAGAATTAATTATTTAGAATGTATTATGCATTACCTAGAGAACTTCACTCCAATTGAGTGTGATAAATACTACATAGAAGAATATTTTGAGTTTGATATTCAAGGTGTTACAATAAGGGGTTATATAGATTTATATTACATAATAAATAATAAAATCTATGTCATAGATTACAAATCAAGTAGCAAGTTTTCTAAGAAAGACTTATCTAAAAAAGCTATGCAGCTTATCTTATACGCAATATATCTTAAAAAAAAATATCCAGATAAAATAATTGAATATGTAGCATTCGATATGTGTAAGTATATGAAAAATAAAAAAGGAACTTTAATTGAAAGAAATAAGATTGAAAATATAAATAATTATGAAAGAGCTATAGTTAAAATTAGATATACTAAAGAGCTGGAACAACAGTTAATTAACTTTGTTGTTGATACAGTTAATCAAATAAAACAGCTAGATTTCAACGATAAGAGTGATTGGTGCAAGAATGATGACAAAAGTAATCAGTTCTTTTGTAAAACTCTATGCTCTCATTATGAGAAGAGTTGTAAACCTAAGGAAAATAAGGGGTTCAGAAATACTAAATCACAATAAAATGTGAATTTTAATAAGATTGGAGAGTGTTTTAATGAATATACCAAAAGAAGTAAAAGTTGGAGGATTGTTTTATAAAATAGAGGAAACAGAAGAACCTATTTTAGTAAATAATCAGTTGTGCTATGGATTAGCAGACTATGGAACTGAAACAATAAAGTTATCTAATAATTTGCAATCAGAAAGAGTAAAAGAAGCTACATTTTTACATGAGTTATTCCATTGTATATTTAGAGATAGATGTATAGAGAGTGAAGATGAGGAATATTTAGTAGATGTATTAAGCAAAGGACTTCATCAAGTGATTATTGATAATCCTAATATATTTGAACTTAAGGTGAATATAGATGGATAAATTAAAAAACATATTTGTATTTTTAGGATATTCAGGTTCAGGTAAAGATAGTATAGTGAGTGAAATCTCAAAGCAATTTAATATACCAATTCTAACATCTCATACAACAAGACCTCCCCGTAATTACCTAGAAATCATTAATAAAACATACCATTTTGTAGATAATAAATTCTTTAAGAAAGAAAAAAATAACTTTATAGAAATGAGAAAATATATAGTCCATGATGGAAGCACTTGGTTGTATGGCATACATAAATCTGAATTAGAGAATAAAAGATATGCTTTGTCTATAGTGGATGCAAGTGGGTATAAGGCATTAGAAAAATATTTTATAGGAACAAAAATTAGATTAGTACCATTTTTTATAAATGCAGATGAAGATACTATAAGGAAAAGATTAATAGATAGAGGTGATAATCCTAAAGAAATTGAAAGAAGATTAGCTGATGATAAGATTAAATTTAAAGAGTTTTTAAATAGTGAAAACTACATTGTAATAGCAAATAATTTAAGTATCACTAATGCAGTAGAGCAAGTTAAAATACATATGAAAGAGGGGATTCAATGGTCTTAGCCTTAGATGTATCTATGTCCAGTACTGGATGGGCAGTTATAAATAGTAATAAAGAAGTATTAGAATATGGAAAAATAGTAACTAAAAAAGATAAATTCAAGTCTGAAGATGAGCGAATGTGCCATATCTGTAATACAATTCAAGAGATAATTACAAGTCATAACATTAAAATAGTCTTAGTTGAAGACCAATTCACTTCACGCAACTCTAAAACAATTCTTAGTTTAAGAAAACTCTTAGGAGCAATAATGAGAACTGTTAAATTAAATAACATAGAGATTGAATATATGTATCCAGTTTCTATTAGAAAATATCTTATGAATAGTGGTAAGGCTAAAAAAGAAGAAGTAGCTGTTTATGTAAGAGAAAATATTATTGATATTGGAGAGTACATTGATAGGACTTGTAAGGCTAAAACAAGTGACATATATGATGCTATAGCACTTGGGATAGCTTATTTAAATAAAGTTGGTGATGCTAAGTAAATGAGTGTAACTATAGTTGATAGTATGTGTGGTACAGGTAAAACAAGTTGGGCAATACAAACAATGAATGAAAGTTTAGATAAAAGATATATTTACATAACACCTTATTTAGATGAAGTAAAAAGGGTTATAAAAGGTTGTTATATGAGGAAGTTTTATCAACCAGAATCAAAAAAAGGAAAAGGAAGTAAATTAACTCATTTTAATAATCTTCTCTCAAGAGGATGTAATATAGTTTCTACTCATGCTTTATTCAGAAATATTAATGAAGAGACTCTTAAGCTACTTAAAGATAAGAACTATACTCTGATTTTGGATGAAGTAATGAATATAATTGAACGTATTTCAATTGATAAAACTGATTTTAGGATGCTCTTTAATGATGGAGTTATAACGGTTGATGATAGTACAAAGAAAATGTATTGGAACTCTAGTGATAAGAATTACAATGGAGAGTTTATAGAATTAAAAAATGCAATAGTAAATGGAGATGTTTACTTTGTTAGAAATAGTCTTGCTATGTGGCATTTTCCAGTAACTATATTTAAGGAATTTCAAGAAATATACATAATGACATATTTATTCAAAGGTCAGATGCAGCGATACTATTATGATATGAATAACATAAGTTACAATTATAAATCAGTAAAAAATATAGATAATAGATATGAATTAATAGAATATAAAGATGCTAATAAAGATCCATATAAAAAATTAATTAATATTTGTAATAATGAAAAGCTAAATATGATTGGCCAAGAAGGCAAAAATTATCATCCTTTATCAAGCACATGGTTTGAAAAACAAGTAATAAATAAAACAGATGCTTTAGACGTATTAAAGAAAAATATTTATAATTATTTTACAAATGTATGTAAATCTAAAGCATCTGAAAATGCTTGGACAGTATATAAAGATTATTTACATAAATGTAAAGGTAAAAGATATACAAAAGGGTTTATAGCTTTTAATGCAAGAGCTACAAATGAATATAGAAATAAATCTGTGTTAGCCTATTGTATAAATTTATATATGAATCCTATTGAAAAAGGGTTTTTTATAGATAGGAAAATAAGTATCGATGAAGATTCATGGGCTTTGGCTGAAATGATTCAATGGATATGGAGAAGTAGAATAAGAGAAAATAAAAGTATAGATATTTATATACCTTCATCAAGAATGAGGAATTTGATGAAAAATTGGTTAAGCACTTTTGAAAAATAAAAAGTGCTAAAATCAAAAATTTTGCTCTTTTTAGCCTATAAATATAGGGTTTTAAAAATGAGGCCTTAAAAAAGATTATATAAAAGTGCTAATATTGAGATATATTATAGCGAAATCAACACATTTGGAGATAAAGGCGTGGAAGAGTGCTGTATTACACTAAGATATGCTTATGTCCTAAATGAGATTTTATAAAAAGGGAGATTAAATTAATGAGTATAAATGTTAAAATAAAAAAATTAAGTCCAAATGCAATAGTACCATCTTATGCAAAAGAAGGTGATAGCGGAATAGATTTATATACATTGGAAGATACAGTGATTCCAGCTAGGTCAGCAGTAGCAATTCCTACAGGTATAGCGTTAGAAATACCATATGGATATGAAATGCAAGTTAGACCTAGAAGTGGTATAAGTTTAAACGGTGTTAAAAAACTGTTTTTTGTTGAAAATAAAGCAACAGAACAAATTATTATGTGGCATGAAAGCAAGGATGGTAAAGTATATCCAACTGTAAGACTGGGTACAATAGATTCTGGGTATAGAGGTGAAATCAAAATAATTACATATAATGAAGAGGATTTTGAGATTGTTATTCCTGAGCATACTAAACTTGCACAAGGAGTATTTCAACAAGTTCCAAGAGCTATATTGAAAGTCGTAAATGAATTAACTAGCTCTGAGAGAGGAAATAATGGATTTGGAAGTACAGGGGTAAGATAGGAGGGGCGTATGTATACTGTTAAAGATGTAATAGATGTATTAAAATCTACTAGAAATTGTAATCTAAGGTGTAATAATTGTATATTAAATAAAAATATAATTATAGGTCAAATAGAAAAAACGTTATGTGAGTTGTTAGAAGAAACAAAAAAATCTCTTAAACTATCTTATTCAAGTGTTGACTTTGATAAGCAAATTGAAGTTCTAAAAGAAGTGGATGACATTATATTTAAATGTTATGACAAAACTTGTCATAAATGTGTATTTGGAGAAGAGGTAGGTAATTTATATAACTCTTGTGATATATTAGAAAAGATATGTACTGAATTGAACAAAAAGACATGTAGATTAATAGAAAAAATTAATTATTATTATGATACTTATGAAAAATTATATTGCTTAGAAAATATTGAAACTGGAGAGAAATTTGTTGTTGATGAAAATCAAATAAAGAGATATAATATCCTCAATACTAATTTTGGAGGTGCTAATATGTATAAATATGATGATTATGTTAATTTAACAAATAGTATAGAGTTACCAGAAGAAATTAGAAATAAATGTGTTAGAGTTGTAATGACATTAGGGAATATGCAAGATATTATGGTTGTTCATAAGTTTAAAACGTATATTGTTAATGAAAGATATATTGAAAAAGTAGCTTAAATGATTGAGTCATCTATTAATTTAGATGACTTTTTTGTATTTATGTATTACTATTTAGGTAAAGGTTAATTTAAACAAATGAGGGGGATACACAATGAAATTACCAAAAAAATTATTATCACTAGGGTTAGTTATAACAATGTTAATAGTTAGTTTTCCAAAACAATCTTATGCACTTAATTCAGTAGATGAGATTGAAGTATCTACAATATACGAAACAGCAGGACTTATAGCAGATAAGCAAAGTTATGATACTGCGATACTAGTTAATTTAAGTGATTCCATAGCAGATGGGTTAAGTGCTAGTGGATTATCAGGAACATTAAATGCACCAATGCTTTTATCTGAAAATAGTAGCATACCAAATGAGACAATGAAGAGATTAAGCAAAGTGAAAACAGTCTATTTGATAGGTGGGATAAAATCAATAAGTAAATCTGTAGAGAATACATTAATGTCAAAAGGATTCAATGTAAAGAGAATTGATGGGAACGATAGAATAAAAACTAGTTATAATGTTGCAAAAGAAATAAATTCTAAACAAAAAATTAATACTGTTATGTTAACAAATGCATATAAAGGAGAGCCAGATGCAATAAGTATAGCTTCTGTAGCAGCAAGAGATAAAGCAGCAATAATATTAACAGATGGAAAAAGTGTGCCATTTTCAACTAATGAAGTAAAATCATATGCAATTGGAGGCACAACTACAATGAATGATACATTAGTTAAAAATACAAACTCAACAAGATTGGGAGGCTCTGACAGATTTGATACAAATAAAAAAATAATAAATCAATTTTATAATGGGATAAAAGAATTTTATATAGCTGGTTCTAGAAACTTAACTAATGCACTTTTAGCATCTTCTTTAAAGAGTCCAGTTGTTTTAGTTGATAATAATAGTAATAAGTCAATATTAAAAAATGCCACTAAAATTACAACAGTTGGAGACATAACAGAGGAGTTACTAGAAGAATGTTTGAATGTCACTAATGGGATAGGAGATTCTAATACTGGAGTAATTAAAAAAACTAGACTTGAAGAAGCTAAAGAATTAGCTAAAGATTGGTATAATTGTTATGAAGTAGGGGATATAAACAATATACCATATGATGGAGTATACTTAGTTGATGATAATTATAAAAATGGAAGTAATTATTATTATGTTTTTAGTTATGTGTCTGCTGGACAGGAGTATTCTGAGCGTCTATGTATAAATAAAAATGACATATCAGATTATAAACTTTTATATGAAGATTTACGTATGGAAAAAGTGGTTTCATTCAAAAATGCTGAGGATTTAGTTAGAGACTTATTTATGAAAGAACATGGATTTTTACCAAATCATATAGAAGCTCAAAATATGGAAGATGATATGTATATATATGTTCGCCCATTTAATACATATGTAGATATGAATGGTATAGAGCATAATGCAGGTGGATATACACCATATTTAGTCAATATTTATACAGGAGAAATATCAAAATATACATATACTGAATAAAGCAATTAATCAACTACTTTAATAGGTAGTTGATTTTATTTTAAATAATAAATTTATTATAGTAAGGTTTAATCACTTAAGACATATATAGCTGTTATAATTAAAGTATATGTTGAAAGGTAGATGGTGAGGATGTTTAAGGAGATATTTGAAAAAGTATTTATGTCAGAAGAACTTAGTAGAACTGCAAAAGAAGTCAATACTATTGTAAAAGATACTAAAGTACAAGTAAAAGGTGGCTTTGGTGAACTGAGATTAGATTTTATACTTAGTAAATTAAATAAAGATTACATAATAATTAAAGATATCATTATACCAGGCTCAAATAAAACTACACAAATTGATAGTATTGTAATTTCTATATATGGAATATTTGTTATAGAATGCAAAAATTTTAGTGGCTATATTTATGGAAATGATAAAGATAAAGTATGGACTCAAATTGTAGGAAAAACTAAAAATACATTCTATAATCCAGTAAGGCAAAACTATGCTCATATTAAAGCAATAGAAAATGTAATAGGAGATAAATATAATATATATTCAATAATTGTTTTTTCAGACAAAGCTACTTTAAAAAATGTAACTATAAATGGCAATAATGTTATAGTCAGAAATGAAAATGAAATATTAAGTACAATAAGTGAATATAAGACTATAACTATTGATAAAGAGGAAATAAAAATTATCAGAGATAAAATTTTTGATTGTATGAAAACTACTAATCAAAATACTAGAGAGCATGTTAGAAATTTAAGAAATATTACTGAAGAGAATAAATGCCCTAGATGTCAAATTGGACATTTGATTAAAAGAAAAGGTCAGTATGGTGAATTTTGGGGATGTAGTCAGTATCCAAAATGTAAATACACTAGAAAATAAAAAATGACCTCTTAAATTCGATTTTAAGGCTTTGTAAAAATTAATGCTTATAATTAATCCTATTTAGAAATTTGATTGCTTAAAATAGAAAATATAAAAAAATAATAAAACGCTAGTATAAGGCATAGAATTATGTATTCTATGTCTTATTTCTTTATAATTAAGTAATTTCAATAATTATATAAATAAAAAAATTAAAAAAGTCAGTTGAAAGTCAGCCAAAATGACTATTTTTTGCTTCCTCTATATGTTATAATAAATATATGAATTTTGATAGGAGGGTAACTATGAACGCTTTTATAAGAAAAAGAAATAAAAACTATGTAGTGTACTTAGAATTTAGAGATGATGAATCAGGAAAAAGAAAACAAAAGAATATGGGAGCTTTTGATAAAAAGAGAGATGCTAATAAAAGATTGGCTGAAGTCAAAGACAGTATATATAAAGATAGTTTTCTTGTTCCAAATGAAATCACTCTAGCTGGATTCCTATTAGACTTCCTTGAAAAATATAAAGATAATATTTCGGCATCTACATATAAAAGCTATATTGCTATTTGTAAGAATCATATTAATCCTTCTATTGGAAAATATCGTCTTCAAGAGTTGAGAAATATTCATATACAAAATTATATAGATGATTTAGCTGGTAACTTAAATCCTCAAACTATTAAAGTACATATAAATGTATTGAGACTTGCTATAAAGAGAGCATATAGAATTAAGTTAATAAAAGAAAATATTATAGATGGTATAGAAAGTCCAAGAGTTAAAAAATTTAAGAATGAAATTTATGATAAAGAACAGATGCTAAAATTATTAGAATTGGCCAAGAATACGAACATGGAATTACCTATCAGTCTGGCTACAGGTCTAGGCTTGAGACTTTCAGAAGTTCTAGGATTAACTTGGGATAATATTGATTTTGATGAGAATACAATAACTATAAGTAAGATAACAAGCAGATTAGATGGCTCTGTTACACTTAAAGAGCCTAAGACAGAGAGTTCAATTAGAAAAATATTTGCACCAGTAGAGCTTATGAATTTATTGAAAGGTTATAGGTTGGAACAGAATAAAAAATTATTAAGAAGTATTATTAGAAATGAATACAATTTATTGTTCTTCGATAGAAAAGGAAATCCAATTGCTGAAGATGTAATGAGTAAGAAATTTAGAAAATTCTTAGAGAATAATGATTTACCTCATATTAGATTTCATGACTTAAGACATTCACATGTTACTTTACTTATAAATTCTAAAGTACCTATAAAAGTTATATCTGAAAGGGTAGGACATTCAAATATTAATACTACTCTTAATGTATATTCTCATGTACTTAAAGAGATGGATAAAGAAGCCTCTGATAGAATATCTGAAAATTTATTTAAAGTTAATTAATAATATACTATAAAGGAGGTGATTTTTTGAGTAGTAGATTACTTACAAATAAAGCAAAAGAAGATTTATCAATTTCAGAAATTAAAAAACTTTGTGTAATATCAGGTAATATTGAAGCAGAGATTGAATCTAATGACAAAACCCCATCATGGGATGGAGTACTATTTTTATACAAAAAAATTGAACTTGATGAAGATGTACTTCCTAATAATAAAAAAGAAAATTTATTAAAAAAAATAAATATACAACTTAAAGCAATTCAGGTAAAGAAATTTAGTGGCAAAAAAATAAAATTTTCAATGGATGTTAGTGATTTAAGAAATTATTATAATAATGAAGGAGTCATATTATTTGTTGTTGAGATTATAGATGTATATAAAATAAAAGTATATTATAGAAATTTATTACCTTTAGATTTAAAGGATATGCTAAATGAAATAGATAGAGAAAATATAAAAAGAAAGAAAAAGAAAAATTCCAATAATCAATTAACTAAAAGTGTTGAATTGTATGAACTATTACATGGGGAAAATACTTTTGAAAAGATAGTTGATTCGTTTTATAGAAATATAAATAAACAAACTAAAAATTTGGTAGATAAACAAATAAGATTAAATAAGAAAGCAAAAAAAATTTCGATTGACATTGGACATATAAACAATGAATATGATTTATTTGATAGAAGACCTTATGCTTATCAAGTAGAAACATTAAAAAATAGCAATACAGATATCGTAGTACCATGTATAGATAATCTAAAATTTGAAGAATTAAATAGTACAGATATAGTTGATATAATCATTAATAATAAAATTTATTCTAATAATAAATATACCTTAATTTTTAATAAAAATGGCTATAAAATAATTATAAATGAAGTACTTTATCTTTATTTGAAGGATGAAAAGTTTGAATTAAGTGACCCTACAGGAACAATAGATAGTTACTTAGAAGCTCTTAAAATGTTACTAGATATAATAAAATCTAAGAATGTAACCATGAAAATAGGTGGAACTTCTATTAAAGCAAAAATACATAATTTTGATTTAAAAGAGAAACAAATAACTAAAAGGATTTCCTTATTTACTAATCTAAAAAAATTATTTGAAATTCTTAAATTAAAACAAGAAGATTTTCTATTAGAAGTAATACCTAATGAAGACTATGATACTTTGGAAGAACTTATAAATATATTTGTCAAAAAGAAAAAAAATCTTAAACTAAATGGAGATAATTATTTAATATTTGTGAAGATAGATATAGGTAATAAAAAAATACTATTATATAAGTTAACATCAGGAGATAATGTAAACTTCTTTAATGTTTTTGATAATGAATGTAAAATTTTTATTGAACAAAAAAAAATAAATATGAAATATAGTCCATATGTTTTATTAAGAAGCGAAGATATGGAGTGTGTTAATTTTGACATGGACAAGGCTAACATTGATATTAAAAACTATGAAAAGACAATAGAATATATGAATTGTGTGATATTCTATATTTTAGAATTAATTAGATATTATGATAAAACACACAATGAAAAATGCTTAACTAAAGCATTAGAATTATTAGACTGGATAGGAGATACAGAACCATTCGACATAAATAAAATTAATAAACTTCAAATAATGAAAAGACTTAGAGATTTAAATATTGATGAAATCATTGAATTGGTGAACATAAAAAATAAAAATCCAGAAGATATTACAATTCAGTGTGCTGTAAATATATTACTTGAAAAGTTTGAAGAAGCTGAAGATAATATGAAGAATTTGAAGGAGGATATTTTAGAAGAATTTAAATCATATCCAATATATAATTTGATGAAAGTTTAATATTTTAACAATTGAAGGTATAAACATAAAAGGGGGGGGGTTTACAAAGCCTTAGAATGGCATATAGAGCGTCGGATTTCAGAAGATATTAGGATTATAACTTTATAAAAAATAAGTTATAATCCTAGCCAATATCTACTATCTTAATCTTTATACTAAGATTTTTTATTTGCAAAATATGATGCTATAAATAATATGATAGAAAGAAGAAATCCTAATAATACAATACCAGATATAATATTATTCTGCATCTTATTTATGTTTAAAATTGATAAGACTACATTTGAAAGCAACATGACTATATTAGCAGCTAAAAAAGTAGTTCCTTTTTTATTTGTATAACATATAATGTTCATTATACATATAATATACAAAACGATGCTTGTAATCAAGTATTATCAGCTCCTAATTTATATTTTATAAGACAAATGCTAGTAATGCTTTAGTAACCCACCATGCAACATCATTACTCATTCCAAGACTTTTACAACCTTTATATAATCCATCTTCAACTGTACCAGTGAATGTATTTAAAACACTAAGTATTCTACCATAAGCTGCATATCCTCCTATAGCAACTTTAACTTTTGTAGGAATTTTAGTCCAAGCAATTCTTAATATTTTTACAGCCCAACTTAACTTTCCTCTTGTAGTAGGTGTAGATTCTGCTTCTAATTTTACTTCTTTAATAGCATTGATATAATCTGCTTTCTCTTGTTCAGTAAAACCAAAATAAGCCGCAATTTCATCAATATCTTTTAGTTTTTGTTCGTCTAATATGTATGATTCTATTCCTGTTTGATGAGAGTTACTATCAGCAAAAGAAACCGATGGTAATAATGTAGTAAATAGAGTTGTACCAATTAGAGAAGTAGCTATGATTTTTTTGCATTTTTTGTTCATATATCAAACCTCCAAAGTATTTTAATTAGGTACCTATCTCAATTCTACTCTGATAGTATAGAATGTGCAAGAAATCATTCATTAATAATTCTTAAGCATTCATAAAGAAAAGTTAATTATTTATGAATATTTCTTAATTATATATATGAATATATAAGTATAAAGCTTAGAATAGCATATAGAGTGTCGTTTTTATAGCCTCACTCAAGTAATCTTATAATAAAATGAACGAGGTTATAAAAAGAATTGTTAAAGTATATTATTTGTTGAATCAAGTTGTTAAAATTTAGAGTCTAAATTTTTATCAACTTCAAAAGTTATACTATTTGTTTAAAAAGTCATTTAATTGGAGCGAAAATATTATTATAAGATTCTACAAGTGGCTCTAGTATATCTTTAACATTATCATATTCAAAATAACTATCAACTTTCTTTAAATCCTCACATAAAACATCAAGAATTATATTTATACTTTCATAAATAGTTATTAAAATTTGTTCAAAATTATCTGACTCATCTATATTAAGACAAACTACAGTATTTCTTAGTTTTACTAAATCAGTAAGTACTATTTGAATTCTTTTATCAACATCAATTATATTACAATAAGTAGTTATTAAGTTTGTAATTTCTTCTTTTTTTATTAAAACTTCGTATAATGATAGGGTGTTGTTATATGATTTTCTCATTTCAGTACCATCATTTAGTTTATTTTTAGATAAATCTTCGTGTATTAATAATCTATTTTCATTTATAAGTATTGATTTAAGTAGTAATTCAATAGAGTTATGTAAAAATATAATAGTCAGCTCTAAGTTCGTATTATCTTTCTTATGTTTATTGCCAGTAGTGTAGTCATAAAAATATTCTTTCACTAATTTAAGCGAATCAATTGCATTATCTATCATTTTTAATTTCATGCTGATTTTTCCTTTCTTTAATAGTATATTTATTTTCTATACTTATTATATTTATATATTTCCAATATTTATGATATAATAAACATAGTAAGGAATATATATTTGAAAATCTAAGAGTGGTATTTCCATAAAATCACCTTAACTTTCTTTTAGAGAGGAGGTGAAAACTTATGGTGAATCTAATGATGAATGTTATAGCAGGTTTAATAGCTTGTTGGATTTATGATAGATTAAAAAACCACTCAAAGTCGGCAGCTAAGAGTGGTTGGGAACTTAATATAAAGTTCCAGAAAAATAAATCTTCAAAATAATTTGTTGAAGGAAACATCACTCAAAGTTAAGTAAAATATATTTCCTTGCTTTTATTATACCACAAATTGAAAATATTAAAACAAAATTTCATGTAAATAATTTTAATCTATAACTTTTCTATTTTCAAAAAAACTAGCTAAGAGTTGAAATATAACAAATCCAACTGTTGAACCTAAAGCATTTATAGGTACTGATGTTATATTAGTAAAATTATTTAAAGCTGATATACCTAGCATTACAATAGAAACTATAGCTAAATAAGAAATAACTAAAAAAATTGGTATTGATATACTCATATTAATCTCTAATTCAGGCAATTTCATAATATCATTCCTTTCAACATTCTTATATTTAACCTTATTATACCATTAAATATAAGAAATCATAATGTACAAAATAACTTATTTTTAATTATATACTATGAAAGAGAGTACTTTTAATAGGTTCTATGTCTTATATATACTATTCCTTAAAAATCTATTTAAAGAGTAATTAAAATTCTAGTTTTAATATAATTTCTTTAATCAACTCTAACATACAAAAATAAGACTCTTTTCGATATTAACTGAAGAGTCTTATTTTATAATTGATTATATTTTAGTTAACTTTTGTGTATCAAAACTATACTCATATACTTCTAATGTTTCAGAATTTACAATTAGAGTTCCTACTGTTTTAATGCTATCTTCTTTATCAGTATAAGTATCAGAACCATCAGTGCTAGATTCATTTTGTTTAACATTTTTAACACTGATTATTTCAAACTCATAGTGTGGAAAATCTATATTTTCAGCTTTTTTATATCTTGAGTTACCATAATTATATGTATAACAATATTCATGTGCTTTTGAACCTTTTGCTTTATATATAGCATCTAAAGCTTTTGAGATGTCACTTCTTTCAGTATTACCAATTAGCATATAATCTGGAGTTAGGCATTGGTCTAAAATTTCATTTTTTATAGTACCTATTATTATTGGGAAATTAGCACTAGTAACTAATGATTTGTCATTAGTTTCATTTACTAAAAATACAGGATATTCTTTGTGTATTGTAGAAGATAATAGTGCAGCTATTAAATTATCAGAACTTACAATACATATTTGATTTGGATGTTTTAATTCATCTTTATAAAAATGCTTAATTATTTTTTCATTAGTGTCAAGTCTGTCAACACCACCAATTCTAGTTGCTTTCGTACTGTTCACTAAAGAGTCGTTTATTGATGCTGTTCCTCCAATAGCATATGTTTTTACCCCATCTGTTTTAAATGGTATATTCTTTCCATTTGTTAATATAACTGGATTTTTATATTTAGCAGCAACTGGAGATATACTTATAGAATCAGCTTCTCCTTGGTAAGCATTTGTAAGATATACTTCGTCAACCTTTTTTAGATTACTTATCTCTTTTGCAACATTATAACTTGTGTCTATTCTGTCTTTTCCTTCTATCCTAATAACCTTTATTTTTTTGTTTTTTAGTATGTTTTCTACATTTTTACTTATAGAATTAACTCCACCTATTAAATAGATTTTTTTAAATTTATCTAATCTTTTAAGAGTAGAATTTGGTATAGAATTTTGTTTAGTAAGTAATATTGGCGAGTTAGAAGCCCCAGCTAAACCACTAGCACTTAACCCATCTGCAAGACTTTTATCTGTGTTTATAATTATTGCTTGAGTATATTTTCTTCTGTCTGCTATTAAACCTGCTGTTTCATACTTATTTGCTCCTTGTATTCTATGAGCTGGAAGTCTAAATTTTAGTTCTTGAGCTGAAACTAATAATGTACTAGACATGACAATAGAAGATATTATAGCTAAGGTTAATACTTTTCTTTTGAATTTCATATTGTAAAATCCTCCCATCCTTTTATACTATAAATGGTAGTGTATATTGTTTTAGTTGTCAACTCTCTCCACATACTTTGTTATATTATAATTTATAAGTTGATATTTTGTAAAAATAAGGATATTATTTAAGTAGAATATAATTACTATTTTTACAGTGAGGTTGTGATTTGAGTAGGTATTCCCATCAAACAAAATATTTTGAAATAGCAGTTAAGTTGAAAAAAGTTAACACATTTTTGTTTTGGGTATTTTTTATTTTATCAATAATATTCACCTTTCAAAATAATAATAATTTAATAACTTGTTTTAGTATTATCTCTCTTATAATACTAAACATACTTGATATCTCTAATAGACAAAAAAATAAAGCCCTCTAAAGAAAACTCAATTAAGAGTAATCCCTAGAGGGCTTATTATCTATCTCTTTTTCTTACCTTTTTTACGGCCTTTACATGCCATTATATCACTTCCTTTCAATTTACATAAACTTATCATATTCCTCAGCTAATTTATTTTTATTTTCTATTGTGTAGTGATTTATAGTTACATCAACCCCACTGTGGCCAAGCAACTTTGATACTGTAGTTATTGGTACACCTCTATCTTTTAAAATATTAGACATACTATGTCTAAGGTCATGATTATATCCACCATCTATATCAATTAACTTAAAAGCCTTTTTAACCCATGAACTTAAGACATTTGAATTAACTTGATTATATTTACCTCCATATTTTGTAAAGAATATATATGGGTAATCTATGTCATGTTGAGATAAATAATCTTTCCATTTGATTAATAATTGTTGTACTTTTTCTGAAAATCTAAAATCTCTTGAGACACCACCTTTGGCTGTAATACCATGAATCCATCTGTTATCTAAATCTGTATTGTCCCATCTGAACTGACTTATCTCATTGCTTCTACCCATTGTTGCCAATCCTAAATTTATGTAGACTTCTAATTGTAGGCTATCCTGTTCTGAAAGTTTTTCTTTTAATTTAACTAGTTGATCCTCAGTTAAAAATGTTCTTTTCTGAACTTCCTCACCTGTTCCTGGTCTTTCTATCATTTCACACCAATTGTCAGTAATTTTTCTTTTTTTCTTTAAAAAAGATAGTAATGATGAAATGGAACTTATTCTACGTCTGATTCTTTTTTCATTATTCCCTTGCTCCATACAATAACCTATATAAGCTTCTATCTCTTCTTCACTTATATCAGTTAGTAATGCATCAAAACATTCTATATTTAAAAACTTAAAAAATTGCATTACATCACATTCATAGTTATATATTGTTTTTTCACTTTTCCCAGCTATTTGTTTTGCTCTTTTATATTGCTTCCATAATTTAATATTCTCTGGATTTGGTTCTCCAGTTATACTTATTCTCTTACTACGTTGTTTTGCCAAATATATCACTTCCTTATAAAAAAGACTAGAGAAATTAATCCCTAGTCTCTAATTTATCTTTAATTTTTGTTATATCTGTTTCGACCCTTTCAAGCCTACTATTATTAGTATTAAGAGCTTCAGCAAACTTATCTAATTTATCGTCAAATTTGTCTATCGTACTTCCAAATAAAACTCTTTGCTCTCTAATCTCTCTTGAAAAATATGCTCTTTCTTTTTTTCTATCATCTTGCTCTAGCTGTCTATTTTTTTCTAAATATTTTCCAAGCCATAACATCAGTACCATTAAAAGTATGGCTGTATATCCATATTGACTCAGTAGTTCAATCATTTCTTTTGATAACATCTACTTTTCCTTTCTATTTTGTACTTGTATTTGGTTTATTCCTATAGATGCTCCCCAGCACAAAATACCTTCAAAGACAGCTTCTATTGATAGCTCTTTCATAAATAAACAACTGCTTATCATTGCTATAACTAATAATATGAAAGGTATGTATTTATTTTTAATATTAGATTCTTTTATAAAAGTTCCTAATATGTAAAGTCCACCTATTAGCATTATTAAATTTTCAGGTATAAATTGCATTATATCCATATGACTTCCTCCTATCCAAGAATCTCATTTAATTCTTTTACTTTAGTTTTTAGTTGTTCTAGTTTTATATCATTATTTTCTACCTTCATTGAACTTATCTTGTTGCATATATTTATTATGTTTTGACCATAATTCACATCTGGACACCATTTGCCTGATAAACTTTCTACTGTTTTAGCTTCTCCATGTAAATATGGAAAGTGCCTAGGGTCTAATGTAGTCCCATTGACTTTATATTCAGTTTTACCAACTAATTCACTATATTTCGGATATTCTTTAGCTCCAGCATATAGTGCTAGATGGTCAATAAATGCTGATACTCCATCCTCCCAACAATTAAATCTTGTATGGGCTGTTGCGTCTAAATCTCCTCCACCTTTATTTCCTTTAAGTCCACATACATTGCAATAGGAAGGATTTAGAACTCTACCAAAATTAAAATATCCAGTTTCTACAAATGCTTGAGCAATTGCAATAACTGGATTCACACCTTTTTTCTCTGCTTCTTTATATATAATTGGTACTATAGCTCTGCATAAATAATGTGGTGGATTAGAGTTATTTTTTAATGTATCTAAATATGCAAAGACTTGCTCTAGTGTTGCTGTTGATTTATCTAATATATTCAATTTATACCTCCTACTTACCTATAAAATTCAATACTTTATGAAGTGTAGCCCATCTATCATCACCTTGTAATTTAGTAAATCTCTCACTAGTTTTGATTTTGCTGGATGCTCCACCTATTACATATAGATTTTCACAATGTCCAGGAATATAATTTTTCAACTCGCACACATAGACTTCATTAGCTTTATAATTCATGGCCATTAATTGGGCTATAACTTTATCTACTTCCCCATCATAAACTATTGCGTATTTCACTTTGTCCTCTTGTGGTTTACTAACTACAGACTTATTAAATATTCCTTCAAAAATATCTATGGCCATATCTTTGGCATTGTAATTTTTAGTGTCAGATGTATCTACAAAGCAACACTCAACTAAAATTGACTTTGACTTTGTTCTTCTTAAAAATGCTAGAGTTTTCCTTTCTTTAACTCCTCTATTTTTAAAGTCCTTATCACCTTTTGTACGATAAGTTTCAGTTATTTTTTTACATATTCTTGAAGCTATTTCAACTGTTTCTTTGTCATTAAGATTATATACTAAAACTTCTACTCCTCTACCTCCACCTGAGTTAAAATGTATACTTACATTTAAATCAGTATTATATGAATTACATTTAGTTATAATTTTATTCAATATGTCACTTTGAGAAGTTCCATTATTACATGTAGTATCATAAACTTTACATTCTTTTTGAGCTAAATGTATTAACTCTTTTAGTACATTTCTTGCTTCTGTAGATTCTTTTATATTTCCTACTGCTCCAGAACCTGTCTTGCCATCTGGATTATGTCCTGCATGGACTGTTAATGTTTTTATATTCAAAATTACCACTCCTTTTAAATAAATAATAAAAAGAGCCTATAAAACAAGGCTCTTATTCACTCGATTTCCAATTAAAATTATGATTCTTATACATTATATTTGGAAACATAAATATGCTGTAAATTGAATTCTCATTTTCTTTTTTAGATTTAAAAGTTATTTTAAAGTTTTCTCCAAAATGCCTGTAAGATAATATTACTCTTATCAATCATTATTCTATCTCCAAAATTTAGCATAGTTGACTCATCATTTTTTACAGTTGACCATCCTATGAGTTCATAACTACCTGCATTTAAATTTCCTGTATTAGATAACGTAACTGTACTTGCACCTGTTAAATATGAATATTGGTCAATTGGTGGGTGACCACTTACACCTGTTCCAGCTGGAAAATTTGAACCATATGCAATCCTATATTTTCCCCACATACCATATAATGTTATATCTTCTTTACCTATAACAATATTTTCTTCTACATCAGATTTTAATATAGGAATTTGAGCTTTTTCTATATTAGAAGTCCAACCTAAAAATTTGTCTTTATCTTCCTCTCCACCTAGTGGATTATTTTCACTATTTTTTAATACAGTAACTATATCACCTTCAACATATCTATTTACATCAACAGGTACTTCACCTGTTCTATTTAAAGGATATTCTTCTGGTGGGAAATTGGCACTATAAGTAACATATCTATATTTTTTCCAAACTGCATATAAATGTAAGCCATCTGATTGTACATGCTCATTTTCTATAGTAGCGTTTTCAATTACATCTCCACTTTCAGTTAATGACCAACCACAAAACTTATAATTATATTCTTTGTTATTTTCATCATAATTGTTTAATGGTAAAAGAGTAATTATATCCCCTAAAATATATTTATTACTATCAATAGGTATGGTTGGAATAGGAATGCCTTGAAAATCACTAGGAATATTCAGCTCATATATAACATTTATACATTTATACCAGATAGCATACAAAGTGATGTCATCTGTAGCTATGCATCTTTCAATCACATCTCCATTTTCAGCTAATGACCAACCTTTAAATCGATATTCATTTAAATCTGTATTACTTGGTAAATCTAATCTTGCTTCTGTATTAGCTAATACTGTCATGTCATCTGGTACTGTAACATCTTCGTTTGAATATCCTTCTGGCAAATTAATATTATAATTTATTGTGTATCTCTTACTATTTTCTAATAATTGTATTAATATGTTTAAATCTTCCTTACTCGCTTTCTTACTAAGTTCTAAGTTAATATTATCCTGCTCATTATTTAATTTATTAATATTTTTTACTATATCCTCATTTAACAATTTATCACCTTCTTTTTTATTTAGAGAGCTACATTAGTAACTCTCTATTTTGAACATAAAAAAAGAACTCTTACAGTTCTATGATAATGAAATCTCTAGTGCTTCACACATTTTTCTTACCTCTTCTCTATATTTCATAGGTACTTGGTTAATTGTTTTTAAACCTCTCTCTATTAATCCTACATAAATTGCTGCCATACTACTTCCTCCTTCAAATTTTATATTTTTTAATGACATGGTAGATGCTTGTTGACTGCCTAATACCATTTCGCATATCTCCGCAGTTGCTAACATTAAATCTGTAATGTCATTATCTTGCGTTTTTTGACTTGTATTTAAATTATTTAAAGCCTTTTTTTGTTTGAGCTTTTCAATTTTTTCTTCATTTAAATTTAGCATTTAATCACCTCTTAAAGTGTAGACTCATCTATAGAAAATATCATAGATGGTCTTTTTATTGCAGTCCAATCATCACCTTTTTCAACTATAATTTTAGGTTCTGCTTGTGTCATTCCTTTTTCTTCTAACTCATAAATTTCTTGATACCCTGTGTCAACTTTTTTCATTTCTAATAAATTCATATCTTTATGCATACCTGCGTTATTTGTTTTGATTTGAACCTTCAATTGATTTATAAGTTGATAAATTATATCTCCTATATTTACGCTATCTTCTAACGCTCTATCTAATGTTATTACAAGCTTACCATCAGCACTATTTGTTAAAGAATTTATGTTATACTTTTTATTCTTAATAAATAGATTAGCACCTTCTGAAACATTTATAGAGTTATTCTCTTTATTAATTGTTGCTCCTAAATACAGATTATCTCCAAACAGAGTATTAGCTTTAAAATATACATTATTTATGCCAAGATTTAGTTTTTCAAGTGGAATAGTGAACAGCACAAAATTATTGATAAATTCATCCTTTGAATGTATTAACTCATTGTTTAAATACATTTCAATTTTATCAATTTCATTATTTGAATCATTAACTTTTAACTTGATACCAGATATAGTCTTTTCAGCTAATTCTATGGATGGTTTTGTTGTAGGTGCTTGGTAAGTCATAAATAAAGTTTCATCTCTTCCAGCATCTAACCAAAGTAAGTCATTGTTAAATTCTTCTGGTATTTGAACTTTATTAAATATATATGGATTATTAGAGTTCATATTATAACAATCTCTTATCTTACCACATATCCAGAGTGATTTATCTAACTTTCTAAAAGATATATAATCTCCACCTATCTCTACATCTTCTACATCTACATCTAGTTTAGTAAATGTTTTTATTATTGTATTTGCAGAAGCTTCACCTAATCCAAAGTTACCAAATCTATTTAATCCTTGACCCCACACAGAGTTATCATTTAGTAATACTAAAGTAAATTTATCATCACACATTACTTTTTTTACATTGGATATATTTACTCTTTGTAATTCACTCACTTCATCGTTATGACCTAGCCCCAGCTGGTAATCGGAATTTAATCCTGCTGAATATAGAGTGCCATCATTTTTTAGAAAATATGAAAATCCAGCACCACATGAAGCTTGTCTTATATCTGCAAAGTCTAGTTTAGTGAAGCTTGTCAATAAAGTTGTTGTTCTTGGATTTAATAACTGACCATATGTATTATCACCACATCCAAATAACTCTCCGGAAGTGTTTACAATTAATGAATGAGTCTTTGACATCCAAAATTCTTTTATATTATCTTGTAATTCTATTCTGTCATTATCTATATCATAATTTTCTTTATATACAGAGCCTAGAACGCTTTTATAATTTATATCGCTTCGTGATGGTATTATATATTTGTTATTTATCAGATTAAAATTATTGTTTAATGTATAATTATTCAAAGTGTCAAATCTATAAAGGTAATGTCCTTCTATTTTGGTAAATATATTTCTATTAGCATTATCACCTAAACCTAACTCTCCATAGCCATTATAACCACACCCCCAGATACACCCATCATTCTTAATTATAGATACATGAGAAGTCCCACATGCAATATCTTTTACATTATCTATATTAACTTTAGTAAATACATTCCTATTAGTAGTATCACCTAATCCTAATTGACCCTCAATATTGTAACCACAAGACCATACACTTCCATCATTTTTAATTATAAATACATGATTATTTCCACAAAATATTTCTTTTACATTATCAATATCAACTTTTGTAAATGTATTTTTATTAACAGTATCTCCTAACCCTAATTGCCCGTATGTATTATAACCAGTTGAGTAAACTGTATTATCATTTTTTAATATAAATGTAGTTGTTCCACCACATGCAATATCTTTCACATTATCAATATTAACCTTTGTAAATACATTTCTATCAGTTACATCACCTAAACCTAACTGTCCATAATAATTATAACCACATGACCATATTGTATTATCATTCTTGATTATGTATGTGTGAAGTCCACCACATATAATATTTTTTACATTGTCTATATTAACTTTAGTAAATACATTTCTTTGATTTGTATCACCTAATCCTAATTGACCATAAGTATTACAACCACAAGTCCAAATAGTATTATCATATCTTATTATGAATGTGTAATCATATCCACATATGACTTTTTTTATATTATCAATATTAACCTTAGTAAATATATTTCTATTAGTTACATCACCTAAACCTAACTGTCCATAATTATTCAGACCACATGACCATATTGTATTATCATTTTTAATTATAAATGTATGATGTGTACCACATATAATTTCTTTTATATTATCAATATTAACTCTTGTAAGTGTATTTCTTTGTGTAGTATCACCTAATCCTAATTGACCATAAGTATTACAACCACATACCCATAATACATTGTTATTTTTTAATATATAAGAGCATCTTCCTGTTTTTATTTTATAATTATTTTTATATTCTGGTAAACTATTTTTAAGTTCAGTAGGCATTTCAGTAAATATATTTTTACTAGTTTTATCACCTAAACCTAATTGTCCATCTCCATTTAGTCCAGTACCCCATACAGTCCTATTATTTTTTAATAAAAATGTATTATAAAATCCATATATTATTTTTTTTACATTATCAATATTAACCTTTGTAAATACATTTCTATCAGTAGTATCACCTAAACCTAACTGTCCATAATAATTATAACCTGTAGCCCATACAGTATTGTCATTTTTTAATATAACCGTATGATGATATCCACATATGATATCTTTTACATTATCAATATCAACTTTAGTAAACACATTTCTTTGATTTGTATCACCTAAACCTAATTGCCCGTATGTGTTATCACCCACTGCCCATAAAGTTCCATCATTTTTTAATATAATTGAGAAACAATAACTATTTTTGATGTATTTTACATTATCTATATTTAATTTAGTGAATGAAGTTTTAGGAGTATTATTGCCTAACCCCAATTGATAACATGTATTACTTCCACAAACAAATATATCTCCATTATTTTTTATCGCTACTGTATTATCATATCCACATATCACGTCTTTCACATTATCAATATCAACTTTTGTAAATAAAAGTTTATCATTAGTATCACCTAAACCTAGTTGCCCACTACTATTCATCCCACATGAATATATTGCCCCATCATTTTTTAATATAAAAGAGTATGCTAGTCCACAACTAATTTTTTTCACGTTATTTATATCAACTTTTGTAAATACATTTCTTTGAGTTGTATTACCTAAACCTAATTGACCTCGATTAGTATTGCCTGTACCCCAAACTGTTCCATCATTCTTTAGTATAAAAACATGATTATTACCACATGCAATATCCTTTATATTATCAATGTCTATTTTAGTGAAAGTAGTAATATCATTATAGTTACCTAATCCTAATTGTCCATAGGCATTGTCTCCCGAACAATATAAGGCTCCATCTTTTTTTAATATAAAAACAGAGCTTCCATTACTTACTATTTTTTCATTTTTATTTATTATTAAATATTCACCATTTCCTTTTAATAAATATGTATCTCCATTTAAATTCATGCTTTTGCTAAATCCTATATAATCGTTATTTTTATATTTTGTAAAAGTTGTAAAATTATCTGTATTATTTATAAAGTGTTGGCATCCTAATTGCCCAAAATTATTAGAACCAGCAAATAATAATTTATTATCTTCTCTTATTATAAAAGTATGAGTATTACCACAATATAAGCTCTTTACGTTATCTACATCAACTTTAGTAAATATTTTTTTATCAACTTTATCTCCTAATCCTAATTGTCCAAAATAGTTATAACCAGTAGATAAAACTGAACCATCAGTTTTTATTATGAATGTATTTTGATATGAACATATGACATCTCTAACATTATCAATATTAACCTTTACTAACCCATTTCTATTAGTGTTATCTCCTAATCCTAATTGTCCTTTATTATTTTCTCCTACACACCATAAAGTATTATCGTTTTTTAATATGAATGTATTTGTCCCACCACAAGCAATATTTTTAACATTATCAACATCAACCTTAGTAAATACATTTCTATTAACCTTATCATTTAAACCTAGTTGTCCATAATTATTCAGCCCACATGCCCAAATTGTAGCATCATTTTTTATTATGAAAACATGTGCGGAACTACAATATATATTTTTTACATTATCTATATTAACCTTTGTAAACAATTCTCTATCAGTAGTGTCTCCTAACCCTAACTGCCCACTAGAATTGATACCACATGAATATACAGTTCCATCTTCTTTTAATATAAATGTATGAGTACTTCCACATTTTACATCTTTAACATTGTCTATATCAACTTTCGTGAATACAGTTTTATTAACTTTATCACCTAATCCTAACTGACCCTTACCATTATAACCACACGAATATAATGTACCATCATTTTTTAATATAAATGAATGACTAGAATAAGAAGAAACCTTTTTTACATTATCAATATCTAATCTTGTAAATAGTTTTACATAGTCGTTATGCCCCAATCCTAACTGTCCACTAGAATTTATTCCACATACATATATAGTTCTGTCATTCTTTATACCAAAAGTATAACCACTACTTGGACTTGCTACCAATTCTACAAAATCATAATTATCAAAATCTTTGTCAAACTCATTAAAATATATGTCTGTATCTAAATATCTTCCACGTTGTAAGATTTTATTTTCCTTCATTAAATCATTCCTTTCTATTTAACTTCATAAGAATACTTTTCAAGTTCTATAGTATTTGTTCCAACATCTGTACTAGTATTTGAAATAGTTTCTATAAAATTATCATCTAGTTCATGTACATATTTAACCTTATAACAAGAAAAAGGAATATCTATTTTATTAAAAATAACATTCCCTTCACTTCCAAATATTCTTTTTCTATCTGTATCTAATCTTAAACCTTCAATTGATAAGATACCTTTTGAATCAGTTAAATTGTCATACCATTGACCTACTTCATCTACTGCACCAGACTCCAATTCTAAATAAATTAATATATCTAAGACTTTATCAGATAGAGCATCATACTTGGCTTTTAAACTGTCTAATTGTTGACCTAAATTTCCACCCTCTTGTAACACCTTTACACTAGCATCTAATTCATTCACTGCATCTGATATATTTTTAGATACTGTACTTAATTCACTTAAACCAACTTTATTTTGTATTAAATTTATCTTCTCTAAGTTGGCAGCTATATTACTTTTATTTTCATTTATCTTAGTTAGACTCTCATCAAATTTTGCATCAATTTTTACACTAGAATAAGTACTATCTAGTGTTGTTATATTATCATTTATTGTAGCTTGTATAACTTCTTTATTTGTATTACCATTTACAACAGTTACTTTTACATCTATAGCTAATTCATTAAAAATATCTATCGTATTATTATCTACTACAGTATAAGAATTAGTCATACTTTTTTTAGTTGATTCATCGAGTATCGCAACGAATATATTTTCTGTAACAAGATTATGATTAACTGTAAGTTTAAAATATTCTCCATCAGCAATCCAATCAGATTCAACATAAGATTTACTGAAAGCTATATTAGTTGCGGCAGAAGTCATCTCGGCTATTTTTTCATTAACCTTTTCAAAATCATAAGTTAATCTATCCTTTAAAGTGTCCTTTACAGTTCCATCAATAGTTTCTCTAGCTTGCATTAACTCGCCTCTAGCATCAAGGCTTTCAAGTTCTTCAAATCTATTTTCAAATTCAGTAATCTTATTACTTACAGTAGTTGTCATATCTGTCTTAGCAGTATTTACTTCAACTATTTTGTCATCAACTTCTTTTATTTTTGTATCTAATTTTAAAGTACTTTCATCAATACAATCTTCAACATTAGATATAACCTGATTTACTTCGTCAAGTTTATAGTCAATCTGCTCTTGGTTATCTGTAAGCTTATCTTCAAATGTCTTATCATATAAATCAAAAGTGTCATTAGCTCTAGCATCTAAATCTTGAAATTTCTTATCTGTTTGAGCTTGCACATCAAGCATTTTGTCATTAACAATATTGTCTATTTCTTCAGACTTAGCATCTATCATTTCATCTAATTGTAATTGACAATCAGTAAGTTTGTCATCAACTTGGATTTGCATATTTTGAATTGATTTTTCACGATTAGATTCTTGATTTTGACGTGTTAATTCATTAAATTCTCTATCATCTTCCTGTATATTTCTTATATCTTCATTGTAAATCCTAATCTGCTCTGCTTTATCCCTAACTTCTTCATTTCCTAAGATAGTTATTTCAAGTTGCTCAACTCTTTTAGTTAATTCCTTATTATTCTTAATAATTTCTTCGGCTTGAGATATTAATACTAATAATACTCCATACTCATCCGTACTAGTCAAATCATCATCATTAATCATTCCTTCTTCAACACGATAGAATAAATTAGTAGTATTAATAAGAGTATTTCCCTTTACAAGAGATAATTGAAATGTATTTATACCAACAGAAGCCAATGCTTGTCGACTAAGTTCTATCTCTACAACACCATTTGTAGCATCTACAACTTCACATTCACCATTAACTTTTTGTCCGTCTGATTTTGTAATACTAACTAAAACTCTATCATATTCAGATAAATCTATTATTTCATCTTTATTTTTCAATATTGCTTCAATGTAAGCTGTTTTAACATCATTTTCATTATAAATAAAATAGTCTAGTAATCTTTTGTTTATCCTATAATTACTAAAATCTACTTCTATGGTATGATTCTTTATTTCATAATTTTTCAAAGTATCACATCCTATTGTTCTTTATTTTGTTTAGTTTCTACTTTTTCTTTTTTTAATTCATTTATCTCTTCTTGTAATTGTCCATTTAGTGCTTTATAAAGTATTAATTCATTTTGTAGTCCCCTTATTTCTTCTAAAGCTATTGTATATGCTCTTTGCATGTTTACTTCCATAATTATTATCCTCCTTATATATCCAAAGAATCTTTAAATTTTTCTATATTTTCTTTTAGGTAATTGTATCCTGATAACAAAGGATTTTTACCTGTTGCATCTAGTGTATTAATTCCAAAATAGCTATCAAAATTATCTTCTAAAACAGATATATTATCATACTCAACAGCATCCAACCCTTCTCTTCTTGCATCTTCTGAAATATATCCTGCTACTTTAATCTGAGCCATCTTATTACTATAAGAAATATTTACAGTTGATATCCTCCAATAGTAAACTTGTTGACCTGTTGCTAATAATTTACTCTTTCCAATCGCCATGTTGTTCTTCACCACCCATTATTTTATAATATGTATGTTCATATCCTATTCTTTTCCCTATTACTCTAAAATCACATTTACCTGTATATCCAACTACTTTAAAATAATCCTCACCTTTTTCAACAACCCTACAATTAGAATTAGAACTAAATACTGCAAAGTTTAATATACTTTTAGCAAAGATATTATTTAATTTTATTATTGTGCCAGTTTCTTCTACTTCTATATCAAATAAAACGTCTTCAATTAGAAATTTAGGACTGTCAATTGGAGACATGCCAAATGTTGTACCATTTAGTTCTATACTTCCAGCAGATTTAGAACCATTTCTAGCAAATTGTTGTCTCTCTTCTCCATTTATCATAAATGAAATAGCTCCTCTTTTCCAGATTACTATCCCATTATCATCATCCCAATCTTCAGAGGTGTAAAGGCGAAAATTTCCTCCTGTCAAATCCATTCTTGTATATCCATCATCTCCAACATCTATTTTATTTGCTCCAAATTTAGCATTATTTGAACCAAATATATAATTCTCATATGCATTTACATATATAGCAGCCTTGCCACTTTCAACGAAAAAATAATTACTACTATTATATTTAAAACGAAACGCAGAACGTCTTCCATATCCATCACTTGGTCTTGCATCTATAGCAAATGAGTTTTTACTGTCACTAAAGAAACTTATAATTGCATTATCATCATCTACAGATGTTATTGCATTACATGCCAGACTTCCTCTATTAACTATCAAACCACTTCTGTTTATTACAACATAATCAGATATATCATTAAACCCAAACTGGATTTTGTCTGATTGAATTCCAACAATTGAGCCAGAACCATTTCTTGTAACCATCATTGTTATATCATCTTTGGTTAACTTAATTTCAGCAGCATTAGTTTTAGTTACCCCATCAACTCTAGCTACTTCTAATTTTATTTCTTTAGCTGTAGCGTTTATTTGTGCAAATTCCTCTGATATACTTCCACCCATACCTGTTATATAAATTTTATCTACTGTATTTTTAAGTTCATTTATTTTTAAGTTGTATTGAGCAGTTGCATTTATAGCTAAAATTCTATCTGAAGGTGTAATTATACCATCTGAAATAACTGAATTGATTATAGATTTTAGATTGGTACTTGATGCATCCAATGCTGATTTTGAAGTGTTTATTGCTACCAAGTCTACACCAGTAGTTCTATCAATAAGTTTTTGTAACTCTGTATATAAACTTGCTTTGTCTGTATCTAACAGATTAAGTTCAATATCAATCTTTTCTTTTTCTTCATCTGTAATCTCATTATCGTTAAAATAATTAGACATATTAGAACTAAATGTTCCTAAGTCTGTATTTAACTTAATTATAGCCTTATTTATGTTTTCTCTTAATGTTATATTTTCTTGTGAGCCACCAAAATTTTTAGTAACTTCTTTTACTAATATATTTACATTTTCAGCTCTTTGGTCTATAAGAGACATATTTTCTTTTATATGAGATGCATCTTCTTGCACTTCTAAAACTGTTTGATGTATTCCATCTATGTCTTTTTCAATAACTACAAATTTTTCATTATGTTTTTCATCAGTTTCATATAATCCCCAAATCTGTTCTTCAGTATTTTTTCTTGAATTTCCATCAAAAGATATATCAAATATTGGTGAGTTTATAGGAACTTCTGTATGTTTTCCATTATCATTTACAACTACTAAAAATTGTGTGTTTCCTTCTGGTAATCTTACATTAGAAACTTTTAATGTTCCTGGATTATCAACATCCCAATATATATATTTTTTATTTGTTTCCTTATCTACTACTTGATAAAGTGTGTTGTTATAGGTTACAATTACTCCAGTAATTCTTATCCAGCTATCTGCTGGTGAATTATCTAATATCAATTTACATCAACTCCTTTTGTATATTTTTCCTAGGAATATATTCATCTGGTAGGTTAATTCTTTTCTTCTGTTGCTGAATAAATAAATGTCTTTTAGAGTTTAATGTTCTTGTTGCATGTTCAGCTTTAGTCAAATAATCAGCTATAGTCCTTTTATCATCTTCTTTTATTTTTTTGTTACTTAATGTTAATTCTAAAGTATCCAATTTACCATTTTTCAAATTCTGAGTAAAAGATGTAAAGTATACTAATTCTTCTTCTCCAGATTCTTTGCTATGTAACACTATAATATCTCCTAAGCTTAAATCACCCTTCCAATGCTGTCTAAAATTAATATCTATTATTCTGTCTAAAAAGTTTATAACATCTAGTGTCCATTCTTTAGTTGGGATACATTTTAAACTCAATTGTCTTTTACCTTCTGCTATTAAATCTTCAACTTTTAAAAAAGCATCATTTGTATAAGTATCATAATAGAGAAATTCGTTTAATTCATCTAATAGAGCTTCATTGAATATTAAATATCCATCCTCATCAGTTGAAGTTTCTCTCTTACAAAGAATATTTATATCTTTTATACTTTCATCTAACTTTGCTATTTCTTCTTCTAAATGTTTTATTTGAACATCTAATATGACCTTTTCATCTTCTAGCTTACTTATTTCTGCTGCTAACTTAGCTGATTCTATTTCATTTTTATGTTCAGGATTATCATATGTTTTCTTTATATCCTTCTTAGCTTTTATAGTCTCTATTACATGTAGCCATTCATTGCTTTTGCTGTCACGTTCTCTTTGTTTCTTAAGCTTTGTATCTATTAATTCTCGCCAAATTGGCTCTCTTATTTCATTCATTTCCTGGTATTTCTTTATAGCTCTACTAAGTTCTTCGCTCATTTCTTTATTATCTAAGAAATAAGAATAATTCTCAATGTAATTATATCCTGTAACTGTAGCTCCTATTATATCCATGTCTTCACTGCCTTCAAGCTTCAGTCTAGTTACTATATCATCACTATTTGTAGTTCTTTCAAGTGATTTTATGTAGTTATCATGAGATAAATATAATTGAATATTATCTCCAAAACTATCTATATGATATAAATTAACTAAATTATTATAAGTGTCAAAATCAGCTATACACTCAAATTGTTCTTTTAGTTCATTATTGAAATAATCTAACCAGTTAGAGTTAATACTTTCTTGCCATCTTACTTTCTCTCTCTTATTGCCTTCACTATCAGTTTCATAAGCAATTGAATCATCTACATGACCAAGTTTCCAGCCCGTTTCTTGTTTTAAATAATCATTAAGAGATATAATAGATGCTTCTTCATCCTTGGTGAACATCTGTAATCCATAATCCTCAATATTTACGTCAATCTTTCCTAATTTAACCTCTTTTGATTTAGCTGTTACTACCTTTAATTTATCATCTGTGGTTACAACATTCTTAACCACAAAGTATTCTTTGTTATTAAGACAAATAAGACGTTCTTCTTTCATTTCTTCAAATAGAGGATTTATTACTTTAGAGAATTGAAAACGTTCTGTAATATATTTTGTAATGGTAAGTTGTATTTCATCTACTCCACCAAGCTCACGCTTTATAGAATTTAGAAAATTGATTGGAATTTGACCTAGAAATGACTTGTTCATTTTGTGAATGGTTAATGTGTAATCAGATTTTATCTGTTTAAGATTCACATTAAAATGCATATTTTATCACCTTCTTTGTATTAGAAAAGCCCATGAATTAAGATGAGCTAAAATATTTTATTAATTGTAAAATTATGGTATAATCTAGTATAGTAAGGAATTTTAAATCGAAAGTGCTAAGAGTGGTTGTTTCTGTATTTAGCCTACTTCTTCAAAGGAAGGAGGTGAGCCTCGCTTTATTTTTTTTATAGGGAGGTGAATTTATGGAAACAGTAGTGTTTAATATTTGCCTAAATATTGCAACAAGTTTAATAGCTTGTTACATATATGATAAAGCAAAAAACCACTCAAACGCCAATAAGAGTGGTCTCAAAAGATAAATTGATTTTTAATTAACTTTAAGGAAACAATCACTCTTTGTATTAAGTAGATTGAATTCCTTACTTTTATTATACCACAGATACGTTTTTTGTAAAACAGATTCGTTTACAGTTAATAAATAAAAAATCACTAGATAAAGACGATTACTGATACCAATTAATACATACTTAAAATAGGTATATTATAAATCATTTCATTATTCAAAATTTACTTCAATATCTTCAAGGTCTTTTTCATTAATGTTTAGGTCTTTCAGAATCTCCCTTTGAGATATTAGTTCTTTTTCATCTATATCTTTCATTCTTATTTCTGTCTCAATAAGAAGCTTACAATCTTCTATATTATTTATCATTTGCAACACCTCCTTAAATATATACCAGAATAGAAAAAGAGCCACTGTTTAAGGTGGCATAGATAGGTAGTAATTCTTATGTAAAATTTTTAAATTTTCTGTTATCTGTATTATATCTTTATTCTACTCCTGTCGTCAATATAATATTAAATTTAACATTATGGAAAATTATGGTATAATATTTTTAGAGACTACAGTTTAGACTATTAGGGTGATGGCTCTTTAGTTAAAATCCCCAGTAAGAAAGGGGGTGAGGCTATGGAGTACTTAGTTTTGTTTTTAATAATGATAATTATGATTACAAGAATAATCAATCATTTGACAAAGCTAATAGATGCAATCTTAAACTTGAAAGCATCTATTAGAAAGCTAAAGAATCACCAGACTGGCGGGTCTAGTGATTCTGAAAGTAATACATAAATCTATTCTTTTTATTGTTAACTTTAAGAACTACACCCTACAGCAAATAGTTTGTAGTCTCTTTTTTATGTCTTTATAATATAAATTTATATCATTTATATTACTATTATACTCTAATATTGTCATAATAGTCAATGTTGTTATAATTGACAATGCAGAGAAATAAAAATCATTCTAACTATAGAATGTTTTCTCATTGATATTTATATTATGTCTAACATTAACTTTGAATCTTTTTAAATAAATCAGAACTATAGTCATTTATATCAGATATATTTATTATACTATACTTAGATTTTATATTATTAAAGTATTCGTTAATAACCTCTTTTTCTATAACATTACTAGAAGATTCATATTTGCCTAAGCCTTGTCTATTAATAACCCAAGGTTTTTCCTCATGTGTCATTCTTTCTAACATTTTTCCACTATAGCATCCAAAGTATTTAATCACAGCATCAACAATCTTTTCTTCCATATCATTATCTAATGAAATTATATTGTTTTCATACTCTATTTGATTTCTTCCAAAATCTCTATATTTCTCATATACATTTCTGTATACAGGGCCATGAACCCATGCTTCACAATCATCATCAAATAAATTATTCTTAGTAAATAATCTAGTAAATGCTTGTGAATAGTATAATAGTTTTTGTAAAGCTAGAGGTGTTATCTCTTCACATTTTGATATTATATATTCAGCCACAGCTCCTATTTTATCATTCTTTAAAAATAATTCTCTTTCTTCTATTTCCAAGATGGACTCTCTACATTTTCTATATGCTACTTTAGTTATATTTTCTTTATTTGACTCTAATATATCTTTCATTTCAGTCGAATTGTTGAGTATTGACTTTAACTTGTCAGAATATGATTTTGTAGGAATATCTCCTTCTAAGTATCTAGTTATTGTAACCTCACCCCATCCTAACAACAATGAAAGTGGTTTTTTACCAATATTATATTTTTCTAATATGTCTCCAATTTCTTCTTTGCTGATTATGTTATCCATTTCAGCAATCTTAGAATATAAAGATTTTAAATTTTCATCATTAATTTCACTTACATAAACCATTTCTCCACATTCTTCACAGAACGCTTCTTTCTTTTGGTATTTAACTTCTTTTCCTCTAACTTTTTTTATTTCCTCTTTTGACTTAACAGTGTAAGTAACATCATATAAGCAAAATTCACAGAATGTTTTTTCTCTCATAGTGTGCTTGCCTCCTATTTAACTTAGAAATATAAATCTATATACCTCTAAATTCCCCTTATTATAAGTATTGACCTCTTTTATGGTTTTCTCATTCTTTTTTATACATATAATTAATTTTATCATTAGCCTTATGAAAAGATATTACGATAACAAATTTACCTTCGCTCTTCATATTTTCTTCTATACAAAATTTTATATACGTTTCAACATCTTCTACTTCATTATTTAAACAAGTCAATCTATATGTTTTACCAAAAAAATAGATAAGTTTATTTCTATCTTTTACATGGAAATCTTTTTTTGAGAAGTCTTCAATAGTTAAACTCTTTAACATTTCTAGTTGAGTGTTTTCATTCAAATTGTAATTTTCTATAAAATCATCATTCTCTTTTCTTTTGAGACCTCTAGATATTATAAAACATCTTTTTTCTAGACATGTTTTAAATTCATTTAAAATTTTTTCAACATGTTCTTTTTCAAAATTTAATTGTATGTTTTTTTCCAATACGCTTTTTTCCTTAAGTTTATTTACACTTAATTCATACAGTCAACTGTTCCCCTTAATTTATTCAATCTACATATAGCAATAAAGATTAAAATCTCATACAATTATATTATAATACTTTTTTTAAATAAAATCAAGTTATATAGTATAAATAGTATCATTTATTATAATTTTATTTTGATATTACATAAAATAGTATCATTTATTATGATTTAATATTTTCTACTATTTTTCTATATACTCTATTCTCTAAATCTCTACCAAACTTCTCTAAGTCTTTCATTGAATCTTTAGTTACATTTCCTTGCACAACAAAGAACGGTGAGTTAAAGTTGACTGATGATGTTGGAGAAGCACTTCTTGAACGAGAATTTGAAGGAGGATTATAATTAGGCATAGCAAATTTACTTAAATCCAACTCATCCAATATGTCATTAATATCTTCTAATGTCTCCTTACCTTCTTTTAACCTATCAAGCCATTCCTGCTTAGTGACAGAACCCATTGCCAACATACCATCTTCATATTTATTTATGTATTCGATTATAGCATCTTGAAGTTTCTTAACTTCTCCATCTAAACCTACAAACTTACCACTTGAAATTGCTTCATTAATTAAATCAACTAAGTTTTCATCTGAATATTTCTTCTCTAATTCTTCTTTTAATTTATCTGCTTCTTCTTGTAGTCTGTCAGATTCCTTGTCATACATATCATTGACTTGGTCGTCCACATGGTCTTGTACTAAATCCTGTAATTTCTTCTGTTCTTCTTTTAATTGTTTTTGTAAATCTTTAAGTTTTTTCTGACCACTTAAAGAACTATCTCTTTCAGCTATTGCTATTTGTTTTTCTAAATCACTTATTACATCTTGTTGTTCTTCATAATCATCTTGATATTTGGCTTCTTTTCTTGAATCATTGTAAGCATCTTGTTGCTTTTTAAGAGAATCAATTTTAGCTTTAGTTTCTTTATCTATTTCTTTAAGTCTCTCTTCAAGCTCTTTTTTATACATGTCTCTAATTTTCTCTTGTACGTTTTGAGCTTCTTTAAGCTGGTCTTTATAAGCATCTTGAATCTCTTTATTTAATGCTTCAATTTCTTCCTTAGATTCAGCAATTTCCTTATTGGCATCAGGTATTTTATTTATCAATAAATCCAAATATCCCTCTGCTGCCTCTTCCATTCTCTTAAATTCTTCATCAGTCATATTCTTTTTAAGTTGATTTTTATGTTGAATGAAGTTAGTTATATCACCATTATCTCTAAATGTAAATCCGTAGCCTTGTAGTTTTTGTTGTAGCTCTTTTTGTGTTTCTTGAAGATATGCTGTTGTTTCAGATAATTCTTTAGCCTTCTTGGCCATTAACTCTTTTTTCTTTTCTAACAACTCTATCTGCTCATCACCTGTAGCATTTTTAAGTAATACATCTATCATTGCTATTTCATTATTTACTTGCTCTACATCTTTATACATAGAAGTCCATGTGGAATTCTTATTAAGTTTCCACATTTCTTCTTGTGCTTTCCTTAATTCCTCATTGTGTTCTTTAATTTTATTATTGTATTCTTCCCATTCTTGCTCACATTTAGGTAGCTCTGTAAATGTAACTTTAATATATTCTTCAAGGACTTTCTTAGTTTCTTCTAACTCTTTTTTTCTGGATTCATCTTTTTTATTTTCTTTATCTCCAGACTTTGAATTTAATTTGTCTAATTCTTTTTCTATTGATATTAACTTTTCTTCATAGTTAGTTAGATTTCCAGTATCATCAAACTTAAAGCCCATTTTCTTTTCTTTTAATCTATTTTTAAGTCTGTTACTTTCAGCTTTATATCCATCTTGTTGTTGTTTTATTAAATCTTTTTGTTGAGCAAATAATTTATTTTGCTCTTGTAAGTATTTAATATTCTCATCACCTGTAGCATGTTCCATTTTTTTGTCTAATAGAGCTATTTCATTTGTTACTGCTGATATAGCATTTTCTAACTCTTTAAATAACTCTATACTATATTTTACAGATGAGTCTATTGTGTCATTATTTATTGTAACTTTAGGTTTGATTACTTTGAAAGCTGATGTGGCTCTTGATACTGCTCTTGAGAATAAGGATGGCTTTGTTACAGGAGTTTCGTCACTTATTGGTGCTGGTTCTGATGTTCTAGGTTGGGCTGATAGATTTGTTGGAATTGGAGTTCCATTAGTAACAGAGGTACGTTCAGTTTTATTGGTCTTATCTGAACTATTTCCTCCACCTCCACCAGAAGAACTATTAGTCACTTTATTAGTTACAAACGTAGTAGTGAATGTTTTTCCTGCATAATTTGATTTAAATGACTCTATTTTCCTAATAAGTCCTGATATGTTTTTTGCAGCGGTTGAAGTTAAGGCACTAAATGTAGTTCTTATAGTCTTACCACCATATCTGCTAACATAATTTTGTACTTTAGCTAATAATCCTGATACATTCTTTGCCCCTTGTGCGGTTTCAGTTCTAAATACAAGTGTAGATACTTTTAAAGCTAAGAATTGTTTTACTCTAGCTATAAGACCTGATATATTTTTTGCACCTTGTTCAGTTGAAGTACTAACATTTATATGATAATTACCTTGCCCGATTTCTTGTGCTTTTTGTGATAATTGATTTAACTGTTCAGATGCTTGTTCTGCACCTGTAGCTTCAATAGTAGGAGTGGCTTTTTCATTATTAAGTTCATCTAACTTTTGTTTTGTATTGTCGATTTCCTCTTTCCCAGAGTTGTTTATGGATAACTCAATAACCTTAGTTGGATTTGTATTTTCTATAAAGTTGGTTGCCTGTTCAACCTCAGTTTCTCCTTCTGTTTTTATTTGTACAGTTGGAGTTACAGTTTTATTATCTAACTCATCCATTTTTTGTTTAGTACTGTTAAGTCCTTCTTCATTGATAACTTGAGGACTTACAATTGGAATATAAGATTCATTTCCATATTCATCTAATATTCTCATACATTGAACAACTTTTTCACTATTATTAACTTGAGGATTTAAATTAGGAGTGTATGTTTTATTACCATTCTTATCTAATGTTTCTATACATTCAACTACTTGTGATTCTCCATTTACTTCTGCATTTACTAAAAGGTCAGCTTTAGTTCCATCTGCATCTTGAACTGTATTAACAGTTTTCTCTGCATTTTCTCCTCCTTCAACTTCTATTCCGAGTTGTTTTTTTATCTCTATAGGTAAACTATCAACTAAAGATTTCCAATCATCAAACTGCTTAAGTGCCTCTGGATTTTTTATTAAAAAATTAGTTATTACATCTTTATGGTCAGGATACTCACTATATAAATCTTGAAGGATATTTAATTTATCAGCATTATTTACTATAATATTTAGAACTTGATTTTTTTGTTCTTCTTGTGTGGAATTATATAATGATGCTGCCATTTCTAATTCATCTGTATGCTCAATCGCAAAATTAATAACAGCCTTCTTTTTACCATCAGGAGCATTATTATATATATCTTGAAATGCTTTTGCTTTATCTGGATTTTTGATTATAACTTCAGCAAATATTTTTTTTTCTTTTTCACCTAAATTATTGTATTCTTCTTTTAATTTATCAAAATTATCTAATCCATTTATATTAATATCATAATCCATTGCTTTCATTGAATTATCTCTAAGCCACTGTACAACAGATTGATAATCCTTTAGATTCTTTAATTCTTTTACATTGTTTATTATAAATTTGTTAGTAATATCTTCATTGGCTGGTAGATTAGCTATTATATCAGAGAACACCTTGACTTGTTCTACATTATCAAGTTCTGCCTCTAACTTTACTTTTACTTTCTCTCTAGCATTAATATTTTTAAAACTTTCTATTTTAGCTTTTATTTTTTCTTTTGCATCATCTGCATTAACATCATAATCAGCTTTTATTTTTATATTTCCTAGGTCTACTTTTTTATCAATACCCTGTTTTTTTAGCTCAGCATTTATTTCATTTTCAACTTCATCTAACATTTGTTTTCCTTCTTGAGTATCTCCAAGTTGGAAAGCAAAAGACATTTTTAATATCATATCTGTATCTTTTTCACTTAAACCATCTTTACTTAATCCTTCAATCATTTCTTTTATTTCTTTTGGAATATTATCCTTATTTAAGATATTGGTTACAACTTCAGGATCATATTCTATTTTTCCATCAACTTTAATAAAGTTGTTCTCATTTGAAAAAGAATCTGATAAATCTTGAAAAGCTTCATATTTAGCAATCAAATCTCTTGTTTCAGAGTCAAATTGTTGCATTTGACTTCTTTTACCAAAAGTTTGTAGATATGCATCCATAGCATCAGTTGCAGATTTTACAGAAGGAGGTACTTTTGTCATACTTCTTGCTGTGTTTTCATTCACATTCCATAATTTAGCTAATTCAGGAATTATACCTTCTATAGAGTTTTCATATTTTTCATATTGACCTGTTTTTTCTAATTCCATTCTTAACTCTTGATATTTTGTTAAACAAGAATCTATTTCATTATCTGATAAAGCTTTCTTCATACCAGCAGTATATTTTTCAACATCAACATCACTTAATCCAGAAAAATCTATTGAAGAGGTTATTTCATAAGCAGACTGTTTTAGAGATTCATTTAGTGCTTTAAATTGTTTATCTTTATTTAAAGAACCTATAACTCCTTGTCTTACAGATTCTAATTTCTTATCTATTTCCATTGATGCTTCTTGAACTTTATTATTCTCTGTAATTATGGTATCTTTATATTCTTGTGATTTTTCTTTATATGTCTTTATATTTTCTTTAAATTTTTCACCTGTAGATGTTTCTAATTTTTTTAAGGAATAAATTATCTTTGATTCTGCATCATTAATACTTAAGCTTGCATTTTCTAAAGCCGTATCATCAGATAAATGGAACTCTTTGTTCCAATTTGGGTCAAAGGGATTTAAAACAACTTTATTTAATTCATCTAATGAAGATTTTCCTAGTGCAATATTTTCGTCAGAAATTAATTCCTGTTTTTTTTCAATAGCTTTATCTAAAGAGTTAATTAAATCTTTACAACTACCATTCATTTTTAATATTGGGTCACCATTTTCGTCATACCCAATAACTAGTTCTGGCATATTATCTGCTATTTGCTGTTTAAGTTCAGAAAAGCGATTCCACTCATCAATGCTTTTACCACTTTTATTTGCTAGATTATCATACTCTTCTGCTAATTCTGAAAGTGTAGATTTCTGGTTCTTATAAGTTGAAAGTTCTGATTCTAATGTTGCTATATTTTCTCTATGTTTATTAGATGCTATTTCATACCTTCTATTATATTCATCTAATTTTCTTATCACCATAGAAATTGCAGATATAATAGCTCCTATTGCAAATCCACTAATAAGAGAAGCTCCTACATTCTTTGCAAAGCCCTTAAAACTATTCCCTATTTGTCTACCTACATTTGCCACTTCTCTACCCGCTGCTTTAAATTTATTCATAGCACCAGTGGCATTATTAGTTTCTTGCTTTATTTTACCCATGAATCTTATTAATGGATGTTGATTTCTGGATCCACCAGAATCACCTTGGTTACCTGTAGTAATACTTGTTAGACTTATTCCTTTAAATAAACTTTTTAGCATAGTAAATGATGTAATCATAGCTGGAAGTGTCATCTTCATTCTATCTAGTGATTTAACAACTGTATTTATTCCATTAGACACAGATATTAAACCATCTAAAAATCCATACGTCATATCTGAGTTGAATAAAGTTTGGAATATATCCGCCCATATTGTTTTTAACTCATTCAAACGTCCTGCAAGGCTATCTAAGTATTGTTTGTTCTCAGTTTCAGCACTACCAAATTGTAACCCTTGTGAAAATTCACTTCTTATTTCTTTAAAAGTCTCATAATTCTTTCATACCCTCTGTTTCCAGATATTTAAAAGGGAATAGACTATACCACTATCTTTATATAAGATACCTATTGGTAGTCGTTGCGACCTTTCCTTATTCATAAGAACTTAGGACTATGTCTCAGGATTACCCAATCTTTAATCTTGTTACCATATCATTGTGATTAGCAATGCCACATTTTGATTTCTCTAATGCTTGGTAATTAAAGCTCTAAGGGTTTTCCCTGATATTCTAGGTTTTCTTTATATATCACTATATAAAGGGGCTATTATGTTAACCCATTAAGGATTGGAATATAGCTGCCTGTTGCTTCACATTGTTATCGTAGAGGCTTTTTATCCTCTACTTCTTATAGTTTCCTATAAGGTCAGCATATATTTTCTACTTAAAGTTAAGTAGTCGAACACTCTTGGGAATATTATTGTTTCCTTCTATCACTCAATTCCTATGCGTTACGGTTCTAGGTGGTATTCCTAGTTACCTCGGTATCAACATATCTAAGACTTAGTCTTCACCGATTTTGCTCGATAATAATTCTAAATATCACTACTTAGAACGGCAAATAATTTACCTGCTATTGCTTCAGCTAATCCCTTCTGTTCATCTTCTCTAAGCTCATTCCATTTATTTTTGACCTCATCTAATACTTCAACCATATTCTTTAATTCGCCAGTATCTTTGTTTTTATATATTGTAATACCAGCTATTTCTTTCAATCCCATAGCAGTTTTATTTAATTCGAGATTTCCGTCTCGTGCATTTATTTTCATTCCTGCTAAATTTATTGCAACACTTTTTAAGCCATTCGATTGTTATTAACCAGTAGCTTTTTATCTACTGCTCTGGAGGTTTCCCTCATTTTCATCGACTTGTCATTTCAAGTCCAGTCTAGCATATCTTTTTTACTTATAATTAAATCATAAAGTAAATGGGAACTCTTGGAGATATTATATTCTATTTCTAGTTTCAATCTCTATGCGTTGCGTGTGACTAATCTTTTAAAATTAGCCTTCCACTCGGATTAGCATTTTAAAGCTTTCCCGTTTCTTTCCCATTAATAATCCTAATTCTTCTATGATTGTTGAACTAAGACGGCAATTTAAATTTACCTACTTTTTCTGGATTTTGTATAGCCTCATTTGTTGCTGTTATCATACCCACTGTGTCACCTAAACTGACACCATACTCATGAAGCACACTACCTCCACGTTTCCGTTTATCTTCAATTAAGTTCGCTACACTTAATCCGTTCTCTTATGAACTGCTATATGTTTCCATACAGACGAGACTATATCTTCATCCTTTAGGGATGCTCCCCATTTCCATATCCAATAGCTTGATATGTACGGTTTATAACCTAGTCGTTGAACCTTACTCTATTTGAGTCTTGGCTGCTGATTGTCCCTATCTTTTAGATTGTTACACTTGGTACTAAAAGCCTAACAGGAGTTTCCAGCAGTTAAAGGAGTTTATCATTATATATTACTATATAAGGCGACTAAAATTAATCGCTTCAGCAACACCTGCTGTTCCAATTGCATAGTTATTTCCTGCATAGTTTCAAATTGTTATCCTACAAGCTTTTTATCTTGTAGTTCTTACATTTCTTATTCATGTAAGTTCAGCATATATTTTCATCTTCAGCACTATCTGTTAAGATGGAGGACACTCGTGGGAAAATTATATTCTATGCTATTTTAAACATAAAAATAGCATAGGTTCATTTCCTATGCGTTACGGTGATTAAAGTTTTTTAATTCTTTAATTTACCTCGGTGGTAACATCTCAGCCTTCACCGATTTTGCCCCCTTATAATATTAGATATTTCTATCTAACACGCCAAACAATTTAGCATATCCATTGCAGCAGTTAATTCTGTTGTTTTCTTTGTAGTATTTCCAACCTGCACTTGCATTTCTTTTAAAGGTTCGATTCTAAATCCATTTATTATTGTGTTTACTGCTGAAGAAGCACCTTCAACATCCATGTCCCCTACATTAGCAAGTATCATTGATTGTCTTGCAGCAGCAATACTTTCTTGCATACCTCCAATTCCTGCCTGTAAAGAAGATGCTATTGATTCTTGAACTTGTGATGCACTCATACCTACATCTTTAGCTGTTTGTATTGCTTTTTCTCTTATCTTATCCAATTCAGATACACTATCAATATCTGTTGGTTCTGCAACCTTTTTAAGGTCAGTCATAGAGCTATCAAGCTCTAATATAACATCTTTCATAGACCTAATTCCGTCAGTTAAAGCGTCGCCCAACATATCTCCAATAGAATAAGATGCTATGGATGAATAGAAATCATTAAAAAATCCTCCACCTTTTGAAACTGTATTATTCAATCTTTCAGCTTCTTGTCTAGCATCTCTCATTTCTCTTGTTAATCTATCAAATATATTGTTAAAATCACCATTTAGATTACCAGCCGAACCTTGAAGTTGTTCTAAAGAACGTCTAAACGCTTCAACTCTTTCATTTCCAAATGCTTGTCTAATAGAATCTTCTATTCTGCTGAAATTAGACCTTAAACTATCAACTCTTTCTAAATTTCTAACTTCTTGATTTATCTCTTGTATTCTATTAACTATATTACCTACATCAAGATTTAATTCAATATTTCTACTAGCTATCTGTTTTAATTCTTGCAACTCATTCCTAAGTCTATTTACTCTATCAGTATCTATATTGTCTCCCAATCCATTAAGTCTAGCAGATGCCTGTGTTGCCATATCTTCTATTCTTGAAAGATTTCTATTCATATCAGCTAAATCTCTTGTTGCTCTTGAAGCATCAAACATATCCATTCTAGCTTGAGACGATGAATTCATTTGTGCATACACTGAATCTAATTGTCTTTTTAATCTTTCAATTTGTTCTGTTGTTCTCTCAATTGAACTATCACCTAGACCTGTCCTCATCTGATTTTGAAGTCTAGACACAACATTTGAAATTTCTTTATATTGTCTTATTAAATCTTGTTGTTCATTATTTATATTTCCTGTGTTTCCAGACCCACCACCAAGTAAACTATCCTGACTTCTTCTACTCAGTTTATTTATTTCTTTCATAGTAGATTCAATTTGCTTTAAGTTGCTCAAAGCAGTATTATCAATCTTAAAAGCTTTATTGAATATACCTTTTAGTTGTTCTGCTTGATGTGATAACTTATCTAATTCACCTATTTTCAAATTTAATTTAATAGGCTTATCTTGGCCACTATTTTTTAATTTTTCTAGTTTTTCTCTTGCTTCTTTATCATCAAGTTCAATGCTAGTCTTAATTTTAAACTCTTCAGCCATTCACTCAGCTCCTTTTATATACAAAAAAAGACAATTCATTAGAATTGCCTAAATTATATTAGTTTAAATTATTCAATGTATTTTCTCCATATTTTTCTGTCAACTTGTAAGTAATTTCAGTAGAAATATTCTTTAAATGATTTTCTTGTTGTTCAATTTCATCTACTAAAGAATCTTGTTGTTTTTCTAAATCATCAAGTTGTTGTTCTTCTTCTTTTGAAAGTTTTTCTTTTTTATTTATTTCATTCTCTTTCAACCCAATATTGATAATGTCAGTATACTTGTTATAAATATCACTTGATACTTCAATTATCTTGTCATGTAATTTATCTATATTTTCATCATCAGGTTTGAACTTAGTAATTCCTTCTATCAAATCTTTATATCTCTCTTTATTGTCTCCATAAATGTACTCATTTGAATTATAGTCATCTTTTGATGAATGTTCTTTTTCATATTCTTTTTCGTACTTATCATATTTATTATCTTCCTCATAATTATAAATAGTATCTTGAACAACTTTTCCTAGCCTGGTTATATATTCTGTACAAACTACTTCTTCTGCATTTTCCTTTGGTGTAATATTTAACTTTTCTTTTTTATTACTATCACTACATCCTACAACTCCAAATCCTAATATACCAATCATTAAAATCAACAATATCTTCTTAAACATAACATCTCCCCCTATTCTGATACTTCAATTATATCAAGTCTAAAGGAAAATTTATACTACAAACACATAATAAAACCAAACTATCTGCTCAATTAAATCACACTCCTTATAAATCAATATAATAAAAAATCCCCTATTATTAAAATAGAAGGATTTTCTATAATATTGATTTTTGAATTTCCACTTAGTTAATATAAAACATTTTATTCTAGCTAATTCATTGGCTTTTTTATCCATATTTACATACCACTTAGTTAATATAAAACCCCAAATCACAACCTGTATTATCAATACTTAAATATAATCAATCATAATTTAGAGAGAAACTAACACATAGATTTTTATATCCACTTACATATATTATAACATGTTTACTTTAAGATTGGATTATTTAGAACTTTATCTATTTGAATATTCATTTGTAGTTTCTTTTATGTAGTCTATCATGCAGATTCAAATGAAATTATCACAAATTACTTTATAAATTTATAGGTTGAATAACTATTGTTTCAATATTTTTATTTTCACTACATCTAGTATATGTATTAACAAATGCTACTTTATTTTTTATAACTCTATTTTTATCATATATAAAGAAAAATATATTCTTATAGTTATAGTGAAATCCATCTGAACCTATTTCTTCTGTTAGCTTCTTTTCAGTCATAGATTCTCTAGAACACTTAACTTCTATAACTAAGTCATATTGTTCTATAAATATATCATATCTAATGGACGCATTTCCTGTATCATCACTGACCTCTACTCTTGAGTCTGGAAAAATAGGTTTTATAATTGAATATAAAATCCTTTGAACATCATATTCATTTCCTATTTTTATATCATTTAATTTATCTTTAGTTATATGTGCCTTCCCATGAGTATTAGCTTCATACATTTCATATATATGCATATAGAAATTACTCAGCACATTTCTTATAATCATTTTAGCGACATCTTCAGTAAATACACCCATATTACTTAAATTAGTTTTATTTTCAATTTTATTTAACAATGACCTTAAGTAAGTTGTTAACCTAGACTTAGCAGATAAGATACTTTTTCTAGTAGCCATATTAGAAAAATCATTTTCTTGATACATCAATAATCTATCAATATCAGATTTTTCAGTTTGGCTAAAAGGAATATTTAAACTATCTATATTGTCTATATACTCTTTAATTAGTCTTATATCACTCATTGCTTCTAATTCATTAAGCAAGTTTGAAATTAATTCTACTTTTTGACTCAATTTAATTTACCCCATTCTAATTAATATGTTCCCCATCTCAGATAAAATAAAAATAATGGGTCTAAAATATGAACTACATTATCTTTCCATTCTAGTACTTTATAAATACCATCCTTTTCAGTTATAATGTTTTGTATTTTATTAAGTGATTCTCTAATGGTTTTTTTATCTGGCTTTTTTATATCACATATAATTAAATCATCTATTCTTCTTTTAAGTTCATCTAATGTTAATCCAACTAAAGGAGGATTTTTCCTTATAGATTCTACTATTAATCCATATATATCTAGTTCTTTATCTATATTAGTTTTATACAACTTTCTCTTATTTCCTCTTGGATTAGGGCCTTCCTTTAGTATTTTTACAACATCATTATAATTTAAATTTATAGTTGTAAACTTATATGCTATTTCCAAAACATCTTCTGGTACTTCTTTAATATTTCCCGCATCTGAATCTATTAATGTGCATATGCTTAAACATATATACTGCATTAATTGAGGAGAGGTTAAACTTTCTATAGATATCTTTCTCGATATATCGCTTTTTATATTTATACCCAGTTCTCGAAATCCTTTTATTGCAATTTGTTCTAGCTCTGATTCTTTCCAAGGTTCTATGTTTATTGAATTAATCCTACCTGTCAAGTCTGCATTTTTTCTTATAGCATCATCTGCTCTATGAGGAAGTGATATTACTATTGCTTTAAACTCTTTTCTTATAGCATCTTTCAATTGCTGAGCTATATGTATTTGAACATCTTCTGAAGCATAATGAAAATCATCAAGTACTAACACTAATCCATTATCTTTAAAATATTCGATTACTCTGTCTTTATTTAATACAAATTTTTCAGATTTATTAATTTCTTTTTTTGATTCCATATTTCCCTTTAGATTTACCTCTCCAAATTCTCCACTAACAGATAAACCCACTTTCACTCCTATAATGTTCCAAAAATCTTCGCTATCTTTAAAATCTACTCCCGACATTTCTATAAGATTTTCTAAAGCTATAACTTTTTCACATAAAACAGTCTTACCCATCTTAGATGGGCCAATTATAGAAGTCAAATAACCAGAAACCTTTAAGGCTTGTCTTAGTCTAAGTTCATAGTCTATACCCAAATCAGTTGATTTTCTTGATACATATGTATATTCTGGAAAAGCACCTGGCTTAAAAACTTGTTCTGCCAATAATCTATTCATTTTATCACTTCCATTCATTAAACATTTATTATAATATATAAAAAACAATTTATTCTTTATTTTATATATTAACATATTTAAGTTGTCTTATACATATTTAAGTGTATTTTAAGTATGTTAAAGTACTCATTTATAGATAAAAGTACTTTAACATATATAATACATACTATTTCACCATATATTTAACTAAATCTAGTTCTATTCTAAATCACCTTCCACATAATTACTTAAAAAATACAGATACAAAAGAATACACTATACCTACAAAACCATCATCCAACAAATCAATTAACCTTTTTAGTTCATCTCTCATATTACCCTCCTAATGAGTCCAAGTATATACATCTTCCATACTCTCAATTCCATCTATCATAGCATGAACCTCATTAAATTTAGTGACTGGTATATCTTCCCACTTAGTCACATTATATTTTGAAAATAATCTTGTAACTGCTGTTCTATATGTATAGTTATAAGCATTAATATTGTGGTCTTCTATTTCTGATAACTTTGCTTTTAGTAATTTAGATAACATCATAGTATTTTTAGTCTTAAAGCCTATCATTTCTTTAATCTCTTGGAATTGCTTATCTTGTTTTTTATATTTTTTATCTAATTTAGTTTCTATCTTATTAAATCTACTATCTATTTTTTTATCATTTTCTATTGCAACTTGTTTAATTCCAGCAAGTATACCATTGAATATCATTGGAGCAACTGTTTTTTCTAAATTATTTATATTCATATCATATGAACCAGTTTTTCTTATAGTATCTACAACATCCCATACCCAGTCCATAAAATCATCAGCTTTGGGTTGTCTGCTATATCTGCATATCTCCATTACTCCTTTTGTATTATAAACTATAGTATCTCTTAGTACTTCTCTATTCCCCTCAACTGTAACCAACTTGACTACAGTTGAAAATTTATCAAGTCTATCTTTATTACGTTCATGTATTTTGCTTATTGCTATTCTTGGTTCTGAATATTCTAAAGCCATTCCTATTTGCTCTCTAGTCATTAATATGTCTTTAGTATCATTTTCATAAAAATTACACTGTACTCTTCCAAAGTTTTCTGATTTAACTAATTCTAAATTATTCATCATACAAAATCCTCCACAAATTGATTGTAAGAAGTACCTCTCTATGATAGAATATTTCATAGAGAATAACTTCTTGTATAAAGTAGTCCATCTGCTTTGGTCGGTGTGTGGGCTACTTTTTTTATTTTATTTTTGTAACAGTAAATGGATTCCCCGACGTATAGCCTCTGCCTTTGTAAGGTTATTTTTTTTACAGTACTCTTCTAACTTTTCATGAGTTTCATTATCCACTCTAACCTTAATATCATTCACTTTAGGGCTTCCAACAACAGGTCTTCCCATTTTTTTAGGACTCATATCATCACCTCACTTTTGAGTTCCATAATTGGATTATATAATTTTGGAACTCAAAAGTCAATATATTATCCATATTTTTCTAATTTTTTTAAATTAATCAATCTGAGAAAAGTCAGTCTGATTAATAATTTTCATTTGGCTAACTTCATGAATTACTACTTCAGATATATCATCTAACAAATCAATCAACCTTTTCAGTTCCATTCACCTAACAAACTTCTTCAAGTTCTATAGTAGGTAATACTCCAATAGACTTTAATTTCTTATATATCATCAATCTTCCTTTTTGAGTCCACTTAGTATTCATTTTAATGTCAGGAGTTCCATCAGCCTTTACAATATTTATTGTTTCAGAATGAGTATACCCTTTACTCTGATAATCACTATATAATAGCCATTGTCCACTCTGCTTGAATTGAATTCCTAACTCATGTAGTTTCTTATTCATAGCTTTACCACTCATGCCATAATCTTTAGCTATTTGAGTAATAGTCACTAATCCTTTGTTCCTAAGTATTAAGTCTGTATAATCTGCCTTTGGTTTAAGTTCACCTATGATTTGTTGTTGCTTATTATTTGTTAGCTCTAAAGCTTTTCTCTTTTCTTTCTCTTCTTTTAGGTCTGTGGCCAGTCTTATGATTGTGTCTGGATTAGATAGTATTTCTTCTATCTTTATGTCAGTTAGATATGCTCCATGTTTACGGATAGTTGGTATTACATCTGTAGCTAACCATTTTTGAAATTTTAATGCTGCTTCATTTTTAGCTTTCATTCCTAACATGTAAAACAATGATTCTGGTATGTAATCATCTTTCGCCCACAAGTGGTCGAAACCAAACTCCTTAGAAAAATCATTCATTCTTTTCCATCTTACTGATTTATATTCTTTTTCACCTTTTCTCTCTACCTTGCACCATCCAAAACCTATTGCTGTGTCTTCAGCATTAATACCTATACTTCCATCTTCGAAGTTTATCGTTCTAACACTTGTACCCAATTGTTCATTTGTGAACACTTCATTTCTTTTTTCATTACTCATACACACATCTCCCTTTTTATTTGTTTTTTTACTGAGAGACTGATATAATCAAATTAGTTTTGTTGGTGATTATATCAACTCTTTAAAAGGTTCTACCACTCGCCAAAGTCTGTAGAGCCTTTTTATATTAATCATACATAATCATACATTCGTTGTATTATTGTATGATTATATTATAATACCATTTTTTACTATTTTCAACCTTTTTGTAGGAATAACTTTTACAAACGTAGGATTTTGTTGTATAATTAATAAAAGGAGTGATTTAGTTGGAAGATAACAATATTGGGAAAAATATAAAGAAATATAGACTTTTAAAAGGTTGGACACAAAAAAAACTAGCAAATGAATCTGGTCTTTCAAAAAATGCTATATATAATTATGAAAATGAAAAAAGAATTCCAAACATAAATAATTTAAGTAAAATCTCAGAAGCATTAGAAGTGGACTATAAAACAATTATAAAATCTGATTATGATGATTTAAAAAATAAAAGACTCAGTTATTCAGAAATACTCTTTAAAGAATTAGTTCTCCCTAAACTAGAGGAATCAATATCTATAGAAACAAACGAGGCGAAAAAAAATTGTCTTCTAGGTTTTAAGTATGGTGAGCTTAGAGAATATGAAAAATCTGCTAAATATTATGAAAAAGCTATTGAAATAGATGAAGAGTATATAGAAGCCTATCTAAGATTAGGAGAATTATTTTGCATAACTAAAGAATATGAAAAAGCTATTCAATATTATGAAAAAGCTATTGAAATAGATGAAGATTGTGTAGATGCTTATGTTAGTAGAGACAATACAATTAATTTATTAAAATATCATCAATTAATCAATAAAGATATAATGATAACCTCTAAATTTTCTGAATTAAACTTATCTCTTCATGACAAAATAAACCTACTAAATGATGATTGCCTAGACCTAATCTCGAATCTAGTAGATAAACTAATACAAGATAAAAACAACCTAAAATAAGTATCTCAACAACTAGAGGTACTTATTTTTTATTTGTAATACATTGCAATTATCACTGTCATACCTCTGTCATCATTGATATTACTAATGTATAGTATTCATCTTCTAACTCTATTCTAATTTCTCCACTAAATCAATACAATAAAAAATCCCCTATTATTAAAATAGAAGGATTCTCTATAATCTCTACATTATGTAGTCTATCATGCAGATTCAAATGAAATTATCACAAATTACTTTATAAATTTATAGGTTGAATAACTATTGTTTCAATATTTTTATTTTCACTACATCTAGTATATGTATTAACAAATGCTACTTTATTTTTTATAACTCTATTTTTATCATATATAAAGAAAAATATATTCTTATAGTTATAGTGAAATCCATCCCAGCCTATTTCTTCTGTTAGCTTCTTCTCAGTCATAGACTCTCTAGAACGCTTAACTTCTATAACTAAGTCATATTGCTCTTGAATATATCATATCTAATAGATGCATTTCCTGTATCATCACTGACCTCTACTCTTGAGTCTGGAAAAATAGGCTTTATAAAATAATGATGAATTGAAAGCAATTATTAATATTTTTAATAAATCAAAAGAAGAGGATAAATAGGACTCTTCTTTTGTTTATATCTAATATTTAAAACCAAAGAAACGAGATTTATCTTTTTGATCTCTATCAAATTCAGCTATCACTATATCTTTACTTTTAAATTCATTTAAATCTTTTTGATCTATTTCTGATTTATTTATTGTAACGAAATATTGTCCTGAATTGCATTTTTTTAAATATTCATCTATATAATTAATTACATTAGCTTTAGCTATTGGATTTGGTTTGCAGTATGATCCATCATGAATCAATAATTTACAACCAGCATTTTTATTAATTCTATTTAAAAATAATGCTAAGTCAAACATATTGATTTTCATATATAACCTTCCATGAGAATTCTCATCCGCTATTTGGCATGTTATTTTAATACGTCCTGTTTTTGAAATTTTTTTTACCTCATTTTCATAACAATATGATAATTCTCCAACTTCATTATAAGCTACTTGAACTAACTTTTTAAAATGAGATTCTATATTATCAATAATATCAGAATATTGATTATAGTCAATCTCATATTCCATAGTCTTCTCCAAAATTTCTCCCTTTTTTTTATTGCATTCTTTTGTTAGATTATTAATTTCATTATATTTATCTATTTTTATCTTTACATTAGCTAGTTTTTCATATTCCTCATTTAACTGTTCATTTATATTATGTATATCATCCACAATTTTTGTATTTTGAAAAATTTTTGTACTAATCATAATAATTTTTTGCAAATTTTCCTTTTCTTCTTTTAATTTGTCGGCTTCTTGATTTAATTTTTTAATTCTATTTTTAAAATAATCTCCTCTATTCTCTAACATGTAACTAAAAAAATTTTCCATTTCTTCATAGTTTCTAGACAAATCTTCTGGAAAATACTTAAGAAGTTGTGAATAGTATTCTTGCAAATTAACAAGTTCCTTCATTTTTTTATGTTTTTGATCCAAGTCTTCAATATTTTGCTCAAATTGCTTTCTAATAAATTCATTTTTAAAAATTGAAGTTTCAATTTTTTTAAGTTCCCGTTTTACTTGTATATATTTTTCTTCATCATAATCTATCTTATCACTTATATTTATAGAATCTAGCATACTTTTCATTTTAGTAACTTCAGACTCTATTTTTATCTTATCATTTGTCAATTTTTTAATATCTTTTGCTATAGTTTTAATTACTTTAATGTCTGCCTCTAAATTTTCTTGTTCAATTTTCAATTTATTTATATCTATTTCATAATTAGTTGGTAGTAAAGAAAGAAAATTTAGACATTGACTAATCTTTAGAGCATTTCTTTTTGGTAACTTAATATCATTAAATCCTTGCTTTTCATCTCTTACAAGATACTCTCTAATTGATTGAAGTGATGGAATATTTTTCCCTACCATATCTTGGAATATATAATCTTGTACTTTTTCTCTATATTCTGATATAGAATAAGTTTCCCAACATTGAATATCCATTACTATATTGTCAGATATATATCCATTTTTATCATCAATAATTTGACGTCCTAAATATTTATACATACTGTCAATTTCTACTTTCATTACAATCATAATGTCTTTTTTAGATAATTCTTCTTTTCCTTGAAAGTCATTTGCTATTTTCTCCCCCAATATCATTCTAATAGCATCAACCATAGCTGTTTTTCCAACACCATTTGAATCTGTCTTAGCAACACCCAAAATAATATTAACTCCAACCCTATTAAACATATATTTTTTTAATATCTCTTTATCCTTTAAACTCAGTATGTATATTTCATTTAAAATCAATCTTTTCCACATCCAATCTTATCTTTTTATTCTTCAAATTTATTTTTCCTGTTTCAAACAAAAAAAGTATTGCCAAATAAATATTTGTTTCCATGTTCAAGCTTAAATCAGATGAATATTTTCGCTGATAATTTTCAATAATTTTCTCAAGACTCTTGTTACCACTACTTAAAATTTCTAAAATATTACTTGAAATATATAATATATTTTCATCTATTGATGAGTATTTATTTACCTTAAAATAATCCAATTTTCTCACCTACAATTCATCATTAAAAATGTCACATTCATAAATAGACCAATAAACTAAAATCTTAAAATATATTTTCAACTTTGTATTTGAATATTGCAAGCTATTAGAATACTCCTTGAAAATATTTTCTACAATTCTTTCTATAATCTCATTTCCATTTGATAAATTACTAATAAGTTTGTTATATTCTGAAATAACAACATTAGGAATACTTTCCTTCTCTATCTGGGACAACAATGAACTATTCATAATTTCATTTATGACCTGAAAATACCTACAAAAAGAATCATATTGCTTAGAGATACTTTTATTACATTTCATATTTCTAAATTTATCAAATACATCTTTAGGATCAATATTTACATCTTCTAAGTTTTCCTTTTCTAATTTTTCATGAAATTGCATAATAAACCGTCTAAATTCGTCTTCATTTATATCTATTTCCGTATAAGATTCACAATCATGATTTTTAAATCTATCTAAAATTAAATCTATTTCACCTGAAATAGCACGTCTTCCTCTTACTCCACCTTTAGACCAACATTCTTCTTCTTCTAACCATTTATAATAAGTTAATTTCCCAGTTTTTTTATTAACATTTAAATCAGCTATTACAAATGTAACTGTTGCATAATTGTCTACCATTCCGCCACCACATTTATAGCTTTCAATAGTTCTTTCATCGGGTAAATCATACTTATATCCTCCTTTATGTTCATGCCCACACAGATATAAATCTATATTATAATCACTGAAATTATTAAAAATTTTACTTTGATCACTAGGTGTAAAATATGAAATCGGATGATGTCCTAATACTATATTCACACAATCTTCCTTATCTTTTAAATTTTTAATTGTATCATAAAACTGTTCCTTCTCAATTATTAACTTTTCATTATCATCATCTGTCCCAGCTGCAAGTGCTGTATTCATTAGCATTATGTTGATTTTTTCACGATTTATAATTGAATAAATATAATCACAATCTTTATTTTTTAATTCCTTATAAAATAAATTGTATTTATCAAAACCTTTTAGTAAGTCATCTATAGTTTCAGATTCTAAGGAAGTATCCTTTTCTCTTATTCCTTTAATAATAAAGTTTCTTGTCTGACTCCTTTTTAAGTCATGATTTCCTGGTATCATATATAAATCATCTATAGATACTTCTACTGTAGATGCTATTTTTTTTATAAAATCTTTTAATAAGTTATCATAACTAGATCCTTGATATACTAAATCCCCAGTTATAAAAATCATATTGATATTTTTTTCTGATACAATTTCTTTCAACTTATCAATCAATTTATCCCTCATTTTTCTAGTTTCATATTTTTCATTTCCTTGAAAATGTATATCTGACAAATGTAACCATCTTAACATACCCATTTTTACCTCCACTGCATAGTATTATATGTTCATTATAGTATGAATTTGTCTCCTTGAGTATAAATTTTCATCATAAATTACTTTTTTAGCTCAATAGTTAAGTTTATAACTGATAAGATTTCACCTATTACCTTAAAATTAAAATCTTTTATTGAAGTGAAGTTTAAACATAAGTTTTTTCAGAAATATACTTCCAAAAATGTCTTCAGAAGAATTCTCAGAATCATTGGATATAAAAACTGAAGATATTGATTTAATAGAAAGGGGAAAGTTAATTCCGAAAGAGAATTAATTAATAAAATTTGTGAAGTATATATGTTTGAAAAGTCTTGATTAAAAAACAATGATATCATGCCATTTACTTTTCAGAAATTATGTCTATACTTGAACCTATAAATGAAAAAATGATGAAAATATTTGCACAATTATCATATGAAGATAAAGAAACAATAAAGAAAGTTATGTAAGCTTTAGCATCTCATGAAAAAGATAAGCAATAATCTAAAATAAATATCTCAACAACTAGGGATACTTGTTTTTTATTTCTAATATATAAATATAATTATACTTGTCATACTGATGTCATCATTGAAACAACTATAATTCAATCAAAACAACAGAAGGTTATCTCTCTAAAATCCCCAACGCTTGAAATTATTCACTATTTTTAATTAAATATCTGACACTGTAAGGAAATTTTCACCAACGTTATTTAATTTTCGGATGTCCTTATCTTGGACATTAGAATGCTTGCTTACTATTTATTTTAGATAAATGGTTTCTTGTAGCACTATCACTTAATACTAAGCATTTTACTACATGTTTAGTATTAAATAAAACTTTAACTTCATATTCAAATATTTCTACTTCTTTTCCTTTAAAAATTATTAAATTATTCATCATATAAAATTAACCTTAATTTTAATTATAAAAACAAACACACTCCCTCTCTGTTCTTATTATATCTACATAATACCAGAAAACTTCTCTGTTCTCAATATTTTTTTTAAAACTTTTATCATTAGTATACTTCAAGGCTATATCTTCCTCTATTTATATTTAAAATGGAACATTTCAGATATATTTGTTAATACATAATCTTTCAGAGATTATATTTATAAGTTGTTCAAATTTAATTACTATATAACACTATTGAATTATGATATAAAACAGAAAGAACCACTTTTTAATTATATAAAAACTTTTAATATTTTTAAATTTTAAACTTAAGGCTAGTTAGGAGCTACTGAATTTAATTCACATGATAAACCATTCCAGCAAATCATCTACTATAAGTAATAGCTCCTCAATCCTTCATCACACTCAAAGTAGTGACCACTTATACATCAAAATAAGCTCTCAGGGGTAGCTAAACACCAAACAAAATGTTCCTCTCAGGAACACTTGTTGAAATTCCAATACTTTCAGTTATAAAAAACAACCTCTTATGTTCGATTCTAAACAATAAAGGCATAAACACAAGTAATCATTTTTACAAAGCCTTAGAGAAGCTTATATGAGGTTATAACTTTTAAAAGACGTTCATTTCTCTCTATTTCTTTTTGACTTGGTTTACTGAATACCTGCCTTATAAATAATTCAGCGTCTTTACCTGATAATTCAGGTGTTGCCTGTATTGGCTTTATTTTATGTTGACTCATATTATCACCTCCACAATTAATAAAAGAAAATTATACTTTTCAAAATCGCCAATAGTAACGACTATTTATTATTTTTAATAATATCTAATACTAGATATCTTTCAATATTTCCAAGTATTTTATATATGTCATACACCTGTCATCATTGGAATCGCTAATATACAACAACATTTGATTATATCTAAAACTTATAAAATAAAAACATAATAAAAGCCTACTTCAAAGTAGACTTTCTAAATTTCTATTCATTTGTTGCTAAACTTGTAAGTGCCACTTCTTGTAACACTTCGTACTCTTCGTATTTTTCTTCTAATAATTTAAAGTCACAGCTATTGCTAACAAGTTGAGGACTAAGCTTTTTTGTAACTTTAGTATATGTCCTTTTTGCTAAATTTAATATTTTTTATATATTTTTTAAACAAAATTGATATTCTATATTTAATAAAGTTCTATATCCAACATCGTCTTCCTTAGATATATCCTTATATTTTAAACAATGTCTAGGAACTGGAAACATATAATTAAATCTTATAGAAGATTTAACATCTCCTTTTTTATCTTTAATTAATATATTTTCCTTTTGTTTTATTTTATATGAAGATATAGGTGCATAGTAGTTAAATTTATCAATATTAAATACTACTCCACATACAAATTTATCATTTTTATTGTATTCATAATTTGGAATTTTAGTAAAACCTCTTTTATTTATCTCAGCTTTCCTTAGAAACTCCAAATAGTCTTTATCTACAGTATAAAACTTTAACCCATCCATTGTAATCCTCCATAACATAAGAAAAGATAAGGAATTAACCTTATCTATTATCCATTAAAATTCACGCTTAAAGTGGTGAGACACTCAACATTACTTTGTAATTTAAGTATATCATATTATAGACTTAAATTTAATAATAAAGCATACTTAAAACAATGTTTTTTATTGCACATTGTGAAGCATCTTTGTGACATGACAATGTTTCAGCCGTACATTGTGAAACGTATTTAACAATTGTACTTACATGATACCACATTGTAGCAATTAAGTCAATTTTTATGGAGGTTTAATTTTACATTTATTTTCCTATTTCACTATCTAATATTTCTAATAGCTCATATCCATTAGTTGTAGCATATTCCCTTTTTCTTCTATCATGTTCTTGTTGCTTTTTATATTGTTCCTCACCAAGTTGTCCAAAAGCTTTTCCTTCATGATAATTGCCTTGGTATTAAATTAATGTTTTTTTAAAGGATATATAAAAATCATAAGAAAAATTTTTTCCTTTTATCTGTATTATTCACTTTTCCCATTTTGTTTTTCTGAAATAGCCTTAATTTTTTCAAATTCACTATTTGATTTTATTGAATTTTCTAAAGCTCTGTAATTTGATAGAAATTCATCTGTTTTAGTATTATTACTATCAGAATAATCTACATAGCTTCCACTTGGCTCAGTTGCAAAACTATAAAAATTTGTATATGAATTATAAAACGTATCTATTGTTTCTAACATAGTTTTTAAATCTTCACTACCTACAGGAATATTTTTTAATTCACTATATATTTTTAAAAGCTCATCATCATATGTTTTAGCTTGGGCTATTTCACCACTTTTATCTGCCATTGCTGAAAAAATAGCAGCATCAATATCATCACCATGTTTCTTATCATAAATATTTTCCTTCCAGTAAGTCTGAATGGTATCAGCAATATCTTCTAAATTAGCTCCAGCTACATAACTTTTTTCTTGGAAGTTCATAATAGACATTAAATATTTTTCTCTTGCTTCTTGTTGCTTTTCTTTTTTAATACTATCATTAGCGAAAAATGCTACTATGCCTATTAATATTACTCCAATAAAAATATAAATATGCTTTTTATTGATTGTTGACCTTTTCTTTTTCACTAATTTTTCATCTACACCTTTACCACACTTGGAACAAAAAAGTTGTCCTTCTAATAATTTCTCTCCACACGATGTACAAAATTTAGTACTATCATTTTCCTGCGATATTTTGTTTTCATCTTCACTCATATAAATTACCCCCTATAATATCTGTGATAAGCTTACAGTAGCTATACTGTCCCTCAAAGCTTATTCTACTAACACTATAATTATAGCAGGAAACATGTAGAATTACCTCAACTAATTGTAGATATTTGTAAAATAAAGAATTATAGCTAAAAATCATTTAAATATATGCATGTCATACATCTGTCATCATTGCAATTACTAGATTATATTAAAATAATTTCAAATCAACTATTATTAGTTTATAATAAATATATAATACAAACTGGAGGTATCTTATGAAAAAGAAATCCTTATCTGATTTAGCATTAATAATTTCAGTAATATCAATGATATTAGTAATTTTAGAATTATTAAATATAATTAAAATACCATTAATAGTTATAACCTTATTATTCATAACCCTATTAAGTATCATGACATGGATAAATTATAAAAATAATAAAAAAATACAAATGTCTATTGGAATTTTAATACTTATCGTTTTTATTATTTTTATAATTCATAATTTACTTTTTAATAATATGTAAAAGTATTATATTTTTTAAATAAAAAAAGACAATCTTAATTGACTGTCTCTATTGAATCACTATTTATTACTTAATCTATGTACAAACTTATCAAGAATATTTTTTACTAATAGATTTACTTTCTTAGCATCCTTTAACCAATTTGCAACAGGTGGACTTAAAGTATAATACATTTTTATAAATAGTCTACCTAACAAATGGTTTGCTAATGTATTATCTCTAAAATATCTTAAAGCTAATACTTCAGGTGCATCGTAGGAACCATATACAGCAGTAGCTATATAACAACCTGTATTTATTCCAGGAGCTTCATAGTCTGGTTCATATTTTTTTATATCTGACACTGTCTCATTGTATAATGTAGAAAGTTCACTACGTGTTTTTGTTTGCACTTTAATATATTCCACAATCTCTTGATTTTTATCATAATTAAAACCTTTTACACACTTACGAATTTCATAATACTCTATGATACATTTAATTAGACTTTTAGCAGAATCTAAGTATATATTTCTTAACCCTTCATCTTCTCCAATTCTATAGTCTTGTAGAAAATTAGCATTATATGAAAACATTTTTTTACATTCTTCTAAATTATTCCAATACAAATATATATGATCTTCAGAAGTTTGATCTGTAAAAAAGTATCTCTGAGCATAATTAAATCTTTCAATTGCAACATTGTATAATTCAGTTGTCATTATACGTTTCTGTCTAAAAAGTTTTTCAGTATTAGGATTAAATTTTACAAATAAGTCCCAAGCTTTTTCTATATAATTTAAACACACATCTATATTTAAATCCTCTAAATCACAATATCTTATCTCTGAAACAGCTTTAAAAAATAAAGCATTATAATCATCTGGATTAGATTCTAGTATTGTGCAATAGTAGTCATATGCTTGGCAACAGTTGCCTGCATCATATTCCAATTTAGCTAATTTTGCAAGTTTTCTATATTTATCACTTTTATACATATCAAAATCAGGAGATGATTTTTTTAGATTTATACTTTTTAAATCTATCCTTTCTCCACAATTTATGCAGAAACAAACTTCTTTAGAATTGTCTACCATGATGCTTTCTTTACATTTAGGACACTTCACTTCCTTTTGACCCATAATATCCCCTCACATTCAATATTCTATAGTTAATAGAATTATAGCATATATTGGCATATTATGTATATTTCATACTCACCATTATTACGGCTATATATCAAATCATTTTTATAAAGCCTCATAGGGTTATAAACTATATAATATCTTTAAAATAAAAAAGACAACCTCAATTGACTGTCTTTTAATACATATTTCCATCTATTTAGATTTACGTTTCTTTGTGCTAGTTTTTGTATATGATATTCCAGTTCCAGGTATACTCAATGTGGCTGATTTTCTTCCTTTTGAGTTAACTGACACTCGAGCACCTTTAACACCAGCACTTATTCCTACACTTTTCTTTCCTAAATTTAATTTTACTCCACCACCTAGATTTATACTTTTTCTAAAATTAAATCCCATAGATGTAACCTTCCCTTCTATATTTCAAATATTTATACTTAAAATTATATTTGTCATACACTTGTCATCATTAGCTTATCTAACATCTATATCTTTTTACGCTTTTTCTTTTTATATACTACTCCAGCAACTACAGCTGCTGTTCCAGCTCCAACCCCATAAGTAGCATTTCTACTTTTCTCTTCTTCTCTTTTTTCTAACCCTTCATCATATACACCTTTTAATTTAGTTTCAATAGACTTCATTTCATCTGGCACACTAAAATCTTCTTCATTGTAACCTTGATTATATACACTTTCTTTTATTTTAGGTAACTTAACTTTACCATTATCATATCCTTCTTTAAACCAATTAGCATATTTAACATTACCTATAGTTGATGTGTCAAATTTTTCTCCTTTGATAGCACTCTCAAATCCTTGAGTAGTATAATCATTTTTCAATTGTTCTTGTATTTCATCATAAGCATTATTATAAGCATCTTTAAACTCAGAATCTATATTTTCTTCAAATGTCATTTTTTCTTTATCTTTATTACTGTCCTCTATCCCTTTAGCTTTATATTCTTCTATCTTTTTAGTCTTATATTCATTGTATCCAGTTGAATATCCAGTATCATAAGCACTTTTTAAAACTTCTTTTTCATAAGTATTATTAGGTTTAGCACCTGTAAGTCCTAAATTATATCCAGCCTCTTCAGCTGCCTTTTCTTCTTCTTCTAATTTAGCCTTGCCTTTTTCATATCCTTCTGAGTACTTTGATTCATATGTATCGCTATAATCTCCACTATAACTTGGTGAACTATAGTTTCCTTTATAACCATCCTCATATCCTTGATTATATCCTTTTTCTCCAACAGATTTCTTTTGCTTTTCTTCATTGTTTACTGAAGTCGTTGTTCCAGAACTACTTCCACCTCCAGTATAAGGACAAACCCCATTGTTATGTAAATGAGCTGGATATCCACCACAATGATAGTGATAACTTCCTAAACCAGACTTATTTTTGTTATCACGATGACCTCCTGATGAATCGGTTCTTCCTGAATGAGCGTATGAAAAACTCCCTATACTAATCATAGTTATACTCATTACTACAGCTATTAACTTTTTCTTAAACATAATATATTTCCCCCTAAAATATTCTATGATTTTATTATATCAGTCAATATATTATGTTTAAACCGTTAAAATTCGACAAAGATAAAACATTATTCTATTGGTACACCTAAGCCATTCACTGTAGATTTAAAACATAAAGGAATCTCAGCTCTTACTTTAGTCTCACTTTCAGTCATTATATTTGTTTTTGGTCTAAAATTAGGTTCTTTTCTAGTACCACCTGCACCCCAAACTGTCCCTTTTTCTAATCTTTCCATTGGAAATGCTGAATCTTTACTAAACGCATCAAACCATTTTCCATTATTTTGTATCTCAGATGTAACAAAATTAGAAGACATATCAGTAACATCTACAGCATTTAATAAGTCATAAGTTCTGCCACCCCATAAATCAGGATGCCATACACCGACTGGAGTATAACCAGAATAAACTTGTTTCTTTATTTCTTCTTTCATTATCTCTTTCATTTTTTTACCAACTTCAGGCATAGATGCTTTAATCTGATTTTTAGTATAAGCAACTAGTTCGTCTAATGATTTAAATACCATCTAACTCACTACCTTGTCTTTGATATTATTCATCTTTTCAATTTCCTCAGTCTCTTTAAGTACTCTATCTTGTAATATTTCATTTTTTAACTGACCTAACTTAACCTCAGTATTCATTAATAAAGATGCAGTTAATTCATTCTCTATTTGACCAATATGATACATTACAATCTCTAATTCACTAGATACTTCACCATTTTTCAAATCTTCTATCTCAACATTTAGCTCTATATTAGTCAACATATCAATTAGCATTTTAAGAATATCTTCTTGAGACAATGCTAAATCTGGATTTTCCATACCAGCCCATATTTTATTTAATATCTCTTCTTTAGTTTTCTTATCAGGATTTCTAACTTCTATATATTCTTCTTTTCCATTTTCATCTGTAAATGGTATTATTGCTCTCACTTCATCTTTCATTAATTTATCTACTTGTATTTTTTTCATATTATCATTCTCCCTTATTTTATTATTGGATATTTACATTTAATAGCAACTTTGCAGTTACCAGTAAACTTCAATATATTTACACCTCTTCTTAACCTAATCCACTTTCTATTAACAATATTAAATCTATTCTCTCCATTGTCGTTTAAAACAGTATAGTACAAATTATCTATTGTTATTTTTTCGTTTAATTTCAATCCAGTTATAACTAAACTATCTTCTTCATTATCACTTATAGTAGAATTTCTAATAGTTATATCTCCTTCTTCAAGACATTCAATATCAATTACTGGAGCATATTCTTCATCTACATTAGACACATTATTTAGTTTAATTTCTCTTGTATCCTTGACAGTTATAACCTTTTGAAAGCTTCTATAAGCATAATTTGTATATGGCTGAAACTCTATTTCTAACAAACCTTTTTTATTTTTTGTATATCTTTTTATTATCTTTCTCGCTTTGAAATAGTATATTTCTTCTATGTTGTCATAACTGATAAAAGGTTTAAATTCTCTCTGCCAAAACCAATTACATATATTTTCTAATGTGTAATCATCCCATTCATAAGCCTCCCCATGTTCACTACATAGACAGAATTGTAGTGTTATAGGTTCTATAGTAGTTTCATCTTCACTGTAACAAGGATTTTTATTAAAAGTATTATCAGATTTAATTGCTTCTTCATAGGGCAATCCATATTCATTTAATATTTCATCATCACCCAATGTAACTAATTTGATGTTCATAGATTCACTTGATATATTATCAAACAAAAACTTATCATCTAAAAATACCACTTTATCACCTTCTTTCATTTTTTTAAGTTTAAATCCGATTAAAACCACATTTAAACGTAAAAAAATAACCCCTACTCAATTAAGAGTAGGGCAATTCACTATTTCTTAGATTTAACATCCTTTTCATCTATTAATTCAGCACCTAACATAGAAGCCATTCTAACAGGACTAACATCCTCATCTCCAACAAAAGCGAATACTACATATTCTTTATTTTCATCTGGTAAAACATCAAGCGTCATATTAAATCCAGATGGATTCTCAGCTGTAAGATTTAATTCTATACTTCTTTGTGCTTTTGCATTTGGTATAGTCATATATAAGACCATATATTCACCATCAGCAGTTTTAGCCATAACATCTGCTTCTATTACATAGTTTGGAGCAGTAGACTCTTCTTTTATTTTTATAACTTTTGCTTTTGGTAGTTCTTCTAAATAAAATACTGCTACCTTATCACCTGCATTAAAATCAGCAGTAGATATTGTTATCTCTGTGTTAGAGCCTGTTACAGTTGAAGTAAATTGTAATTTCTTAACTAAAGATATACCATCTTTTTCTACGCTATATACAGATATACTATTAGTAACTGGTTTTATATTTTCTAAAGTAACTTTCTTAGTACCATCAGAAGTTAGTAATTTTCTTTTACCAACCTTAGCAGATTCTTCAACCATATCAGAGGCTAATAGCATTGCTAGTTGTGGCATTTGTATTACCTCTTGCTCAAGCGATAAACTTGCTGTTATCGCTCCATCAAATGCAATCGTGTTTGCCCCTTTTGCTTTTGCATAAACTGATTCTGAATCCAATTTAAAGTTAAAAGCATTTAAATCTGCTGTATAAAAAAGTGGTTCTCCAGTTGTTTTGTTTTTTACTATTATATTACTTGCATCTTTTATCGCAAATCTCATTATTTCATCATCCTCTCATTTTTACATAAAAATAATACTGCTATTTAACAGTACTAGTTTGTATTTTTATTTCTTTAGACCAATGCTTAATCTTATCTGCATCAACTTGGTATTTAAATGACCTTGCAAATCCCAAACTTTCATCATAATTTTTAAATTGTATCTTGGTCTTATAAGTATTAATCAATTGCCAATAAGTCATTTTTAGAATAACATCTATTGGTACATATCCATCTATATTTTGAACTACATTTATATAATCGCATAAATGATATGCCTCTTTTTCTCTTTTCTTTCTTTCCTTCTCTTTGAAGTGTTCAATTAACTTTCTTTCTCTCTCAGAACCAGTATTTTCAATCCATTTATTCTCATCATCTTTAAGACTATTTTTATCAATGCAAAACATTTCTAAAATCAAATCTGATACTAGTCCAAAATCTTCTCTACTTATAAAAGCATTTTTCTTCTTATCATCCGATTTAATTAAAATTCCTATTTTAATATTATTCATATATTCAATATTCTTAATATCAGTTTTATACAATATAGATAAAGATTTTTTTATCTTATCACTAAGTAATTCAACTTTCTCTGAAGAGTCTTTTCTTGATGTTAACATCATTAAATCCAAGATAGGTATGGTATCATATTTACATTTTAATTCAAATGATTCCTCGTTACATAGCTGAGAATAACTTTTCTCAAGTATTAAAAAAGGGTTAACTATCTCTAAGTTAACCATATCAAGTTTAACAAGTTCTCCAATAGTTGGTTGATATATAGTACCCATCATATTATTTAAAACTATTGGTAGTCCTGTAATATAATAATTCTCTAACATTACATATCACCAAAACTTTCAGCAGATACAGTTATAACAAATCCATTGTAATCAGTGCTTAGATTGTACATTTGATATACATTTTCTAGCTTAATCTTACCTATACCAGCTATTTCCTCATTTTGAGTTATAATATCAACTATACAACACACCAATGCAACATCTCTTAGACCATTTGCTGTATCCTGACATTCATCATGACAAACAACACCAATTTCTATCTTTGTTTTTTTAACTGTCCTACTTCCTTCAGAACATGGTCTATACTCTGTCATTATTATAAAAACTGATATATCTGCTTCTTTTAATACTTTTTCTACTCTTCTATTTAGAAATACTTTCTTGTTTCTAAGCTCTTTAACTGGATTTTTTATATCAGGCATGGATAAAATATCTTTTTGGGATTCATCATTATAAATCATAAACTTAGCGAAGTTTTGATTTGACATTAGAGTTGTTCCAATATTACTTATCATCTTGTTAGGGAAAGCCATATAAGCTAATAATATCTACCCCCTCAGTGTTATCTTTTTAGTATCTATAGTTTCATTTGTTTCTTTGTCTTTTGTTAATAATAAAACTTCTAATCCAGAGTACTTAGCCAATGTTCCACTCTGTAACGTACATGTTTTCTCGTTTTGATTAATTATATTACAAAATTTATACTGCTTGTCTAAGAGCCAATCAACGCCTTGAGCATGGTCTATAGTGTATTCATTTTCTTCACCTAGATTAATAAATTCGTCACCCATAATCTTACTAAAAGGTGTAACTGTATTATCATTTTCAGATAAATCATTCCAAGCAATATTATTTATTGTATCATCTTTTGAAATTAAAGCATCCTGTAAACATATAGCTTTAATAAGACCATCTGCCCCTGTTTCTCTGCCATTATACTCAAAATCATTAACAGATGTAATTCTAAAAACGGTTTTACCAGTTAACATTATTCTAGTGTCAATATCTATAGTCTTAGTTATATAATTACTTCCAAAGTAAAGCTGTCTTTTTGTATCTGCTACAGATGTATATTTATTATCTGCCATACCATCAGAATATAAAGTTAAGTTTTCTACTGAGAGTGGAATTTTATATGTTTGACCTTTATATTTATAATTAAAGAATTGATTACATCTTTTTATTATGAAGTGCTTATATGTATCCATTTCTTTATGTTCTTTAAATATAGTCAACCAATAACAATTATCAAAAAAAAGATAACAACCTACATCTACATTTAAATCAGACTCCACTAATAGATTTTTTTCATCTAATGACCTTTTATCATTATTAGTTATATCATTAATTGCAACTACAGCTCTTTTAGTCTCTTCTGTTATACAAATTTCATCTATATCAGTTATTGGTACTTCAATACAGGTTGGTGTTTCTTTTAAATATTTCTTAAAACTTAATCTTAATTGTAAAATTCTCTTTTCTTTAGGGGTTGAACAACCAAGTCCAATTCTTTTTTTATAATTATTAATATAACTACTCAATTTTATCCCAACCTTTAAAACCTTTATATGAATACCTTGTTTTATATTTGGCAAGTTGCTCTCTAATCTGAATTTCTAATGAACAAAGTTTTGCTAACATATTAGCACCAGACTTAGTATTATAGTCTGAATCTGTTAACATCTGCTTTAAATTTTCTTCTCTAAGAATCTTAGGTTGAAGCCACCAAATCATCATTCCATAAGCTAATATAATTATTTCATCTAAATCAAGGTCTGAAATTATTTCACCTAAATATTTACTCTTAAATAAAATTTCTTCCTCTATTTCTATTGCAAAGGTTATTACACAGTTTTCCTCTTTAAACTCTATAATATAATCTTTATTTATTTCATATTCTTTGCCTGTTGATTTACCAATTAAATAAATATCATAATTTTTATTAATCTGATTAACAACATATTCTAATTGATTCATTGGAATTGTAATACATGATTCTTCTTGTCTTATTATGGATAATTCTTTTCTACATTCATAAAAATCAAATGTAGCCTTTTGAAGATATGAATACATCATTTCTTCAATTATTTCTTCTTCAAGTAACAACATCTCCTCATCATTTATCAGAGAAAGAAATTGTTTATATATATCTTTTACTGGCGTAGCCATATCATCACCACTCTTTTATAAAATAGGTGATGTATAACACCACCCTAATCCTCAAATAAGCTTTGTAAACCTAGTCTAGTAGCTATTAAATGTTCCTTATAATGGGAATCAAATTTACCTTTTTTATATAATTCGATTACTCTTGAACCTAAGCATTCTATTAAGCCATAATTAGCCTTTTCTACTAGATTAACAAACTTATCATTATCTAATTTTAATAATATATGATTTATATAGTCTAAATCATATTCATCTAAATACTCATATATATCTTTTAAGTTCAAATATTCTAATATATCTTCAACAGTATAATCATCACTATCAACATCAACTATAGTTATAAGATAGTTTTCAAAATACCCTCTATGTTTATTTGATATCTCATATAAATCAGACAATAATATAAATGTTTTTTCTCCAGCTTTATTCATTTCAAATATTAATCTTTCATCTCTATCTCTATAAAGAACAGTACCAGTATCTAAGTTCATTATCTCAACTTCTATTTCGTCTTTAAGTTTCCTTAATTCACTTCTCAATTGTTTATATGTTTTTCTTGAACTCTTCTTTTGCAATATTTTATTTTCATTAATTTGTTCAATTTCATTTGAAACTTCTTTTTTTGCTTTTCCAGCCATTTTTAATCTCCCTTCTAATATATGTTATTGTATCTTGTACATACCAAATTTAGACGCCACAACAACACCTAGATGCATTTTTCTTGACATGAACATTTCTATTTGTTGGTCATCTCTAACTGCTCCATCAGTATTTTCTATTATTAATGTGTCGCCTTCAAATCCTAGCTTGATTATCTTCTCATCATTTGGAATAACATATAAAATATTATTACTTAATGCCCATTTATCCCTTTCAGCATCATAATAGTTAGGTAATTCTATTACAGGTGTTCCACTGAAGTTTTTAACATATCCAAAGTTTCTCTTGTCATCTTTATCTAAATCAGCTCCAACACCTTCTATATTCCCTACTGCTTCTGGAGTCCCATATATAGCTACAGATTGTCCAGTAGCACCCTTTACTTTATTAACTATTTTCTTTAAGTCCTTATCTGAATAAGCAGCACTAGTCTTTAAATTAGTATGTACAGATGTGTAAGCCCCTTCCATAGTAGATGCTATTGCTTCTGCTATATGATGTTGGAATGTAGAAGATACTCTGTCTACCATTTCAGACCAATCTATTCTTCCAGCTATAAATCTATCAAACTCTTCATATATAGCTATAGCTAGTTTAAATGCAGATGTGGGAACTTTTTTCTCTAATAGTCTTTGTCTTCTTGTACTATTTTTACCTTCAGCTATATTTGCAATTCTTAATAAGTCAGTATTTTTAACTGTAAATTCTTTTTTATTACCTAAATCAAAGTTTTCTACATCACAAAAATCTGAAAATGCCTCTTCAGTTAATCTATTTACTTTATCAGTTATTGTTTCAGATAATATTTGGAATATCTTATATTTATTTTCAAAGAACGTATATTGTCCCCATTTACCTCCACATATATCTATTATTTCTTTTCTTAATGCATCTTCGCATTGAGCATAATTTTTTACTTTTCCATTTAATATATCATTTGATAAATCTTTTAATGCTATTATATCTATAGCCATCTTTTTTCCACCTTTCATTAGTCATTTTTTGCATAAAAAAAGAACTGTTTCCAGTTCATCTATTTGTTATTACATAAAAGATACATATACGGACTCTTGTCCATTAAAGTTATACAATTCCTCAACTCTTGCAACTACTGAACCTGTAGTTTTTTTTGTCAATTTATATGTATCTGCCTTAAGTTCTAATTCATCTCCAACAGCTACTACACCATCAAAATGTTTTTTAGCTAAAGTCATACATAATCCCTTATGAGGTAATCTAACTCTATCTATTTCACTTGCTTTTAATTCATAATCTCTTTCATCTAATCTTTCATCATATTGAAGTGCAACACTGTCTAAAATTCCAAATCTACATCCTTCTGTTAATTTTTCTATTTTATAGCAATCGTTTCCTAGCTGTGAATCGACTAAACCGCCTAATGCAACTATTGCACCATTTTCTAGTACATCACTTCCATTTTTTGCTGTTACAACATCTGGATATTTATCTATATCACAATTTAATATCGCTTTATCTGCCATTTTTATATCTCCTTTTCTATTTTTTATAAAAAATAAACACTACTTATTTGAGTGTTTTTTTAATATTTGTTCATATGATTTTGTATTTTTATTTTCATCTTCCAATGTAGATGAATAATTTATTTTTGCTTCCTCAAGAATTTCTTCTTTCTTATCTTTTGTACTAAATTTCTTTGTGTTTTCTTTTAACTTAGCATAATCAAGTAAACTTAATTCTTTTCTTAAATCCTCTAAAGATATATCTTTATTTATAGCAGATTCTTTAAAAGTCTTAACTTCATCTTCTGTTAACGAACTAAATTCTGAGATAACACTAGAAACTTCTGCTTTATATTCTTCCATTTCTTTGTCAGCCTTGAACTTTCTTAAACCTTCCAACTCTTCAGTCAGATTTTTTATCTCAGTTTCTTTTTCATTAAATTTTTCAAGTACTAATTCTTTTAAAGTATCATCTTTAGAAAAAGTTTCTATAACTTCTCCTTCTTTTTTCTCTCTCCATTCTTCTATATATGATTTTCTTTTTTCATAATCTAAAACAACATCATCACCATCTATAGAATATGGTATACCATAATAGTTACAATAATTTATATTGTCTTCTAATATAGCTATTTTTTCTTCTGGTAAAATAGTTCTTAAATAATATTCTCTAGTTGTGTATTTACCTCCCCAATAAGGGTCTTCAACCTCAACCATTTTATTTTTTAATTGACTATTAATAGAAATATCTATATCTTCTATTGATAATAAATCATTTTTCTTTTTATCCAATAAATTTTCCTCCTTCCCTTTAAATGAATACATTTCTTTGCAAATATCATAAATTGCTTTTTTATATTTTGAAAAATTACTATATGTATTTATAGATGCACCTTCAATTCCAGGAGCAACATCATCTCCTAAAATAGTAATTCCTAAAAAACTAAATTTTTTAATATTATAATATCCATCAGCCTTATCAACCTCTCCATCTTCAACTGCTATTTCCATACTTACACTTTTTGATTTTGACTCTGTCAATAATTGATATGCTGAATTTGAATAGTGTTTCCATATAAGCCCTGTACAATTTAGATATGTTTTTCCATCTTCTTCTGTATAAGTTATTTCAGTATGGTTTGGAATCACACCAAGCGGTCTTTCTAAGAATTTATACTCTATAGAATAACCCTCATCATTCTTTACAACTTTAGTTATCATATTATGTTCATCAAAATCTACTGCATTTTCTTCTTCATCATATTTTATATATCCAAGTATTGGTATATCTGATAAAGTTGATTCTGCATTATTTATAGTTGATAAATCAAACTTAGTTTTATTTAAATTTTTACCTTCATGTAAAATCTTTAATTTTACATTTAATTTTCTATCATCTTCTTCATTAGAAAATGTCTCAAATCCACATGGAATACTAACTACTTTCAACCTCTCACCTCCTTAAATAAACATTACATCACTAAAACTTATATCTTTAAAATCTGCCTTACTAAAATTAAGTATTTCAGTAGGCTTATTTTCAAATAAATAAAATGATTCTTTACCATATTTATTTTCATTAATAAAAGTAAATCCTTTTTTCATTAATTCGTCTTTTTTATCACTTGTAAATGCAATAATAAACCTTTTGTTATTTATTCTCATCTTTTCTATCTGCTTTGTTTCCATTTGTATCACCATCACCCTTATCTTCATTAGTAGGTCTTCCAGCGTCAGTATTTGAAAATGTATATGAAGCCTGTTTTACTGGCAATAAATCATCTATTTCCATTAATTGTTCTGCCTTATATAAATTAGCAATTTCAATTGGCTCTTTTCCAGTACTAGCTAAATATACTAGTCTACTATCTCCTACACTATTTATATTTTCTCTAAGTTGTTGTGATATCTTAGATTGGTTAAAATGAGTTGTACCAACAAAGTAAAGTTGAAATGCTTTAGATGGGTTCTTTTTATTTAATTCATAATTTATCCATATCTCTATTTCATTTTGAATCCTCATTGGTATTAAACTATCTGCTATAACACCATCTGCAATTGATTCTGTATTTATTTTATCTGAGTTAAAAAGTGCTGTATTGATTCCAGCATTATCAAATATAAATTCTTTTGCTTCTTTAACATAATCATTAATCTTTGATTTTCCATCACTTAGATTAATCCCTTCCATATCTAGTGGAGTTACTGCTACAGATGTCCCTGCTGGTAAATTAGATTTTATATCATTGTAGTAAGCACTTAATAAATCAAATGCAACTAATGGCTCATCATTTTTACCATAAGGAACTTTCCCATGTATTAACTTAATACTTTCAATAATAGCGTTAGAACCCTTTAAATCTTTCATATCTTCAAGTTCCAAAATATCATCAAATAAAAAGCTAAAAAATGGTATTCCTTTTGTTGAATCAATGTCTATATTAAACGCTACAGCATTATCACTTAATTCATAGTACTTATTTTCTATTAAGTCTTCATTCTTCAATTTTCCATCTCTTAATTTTTTATATGCTTCTTGAACTTCTATTGGAAATGCTGATAAAGTCTTCCTATTTATTTTTCTTAAATCAATTCCATACCTTAATACCCCATTTACTTTGGATGTTATTGTACAATAAGAAGCTGGTATTTGTTGCATCATTATGCATTTTGAATCTTCAATTTTATATAGATATACTTCTCCTTGTTCTAATACTTTTTCAGTTATCCAAGGACAAATATGTTTAAGTTGATATTTTTTTAGAAATGTAGCTGACTTAAAAAAAGAGTTGATATAATCATCTTTATCTTTAAATTTAGAAATATTTGTTGGTATGATATAATGGTCAAATGTATTCATGGTTGAAATCATATTTAGAATTCTTTTATATGTACCAGACGTTTCTTTAAGCAAAAGACTCACCTTTTGTAATAATTCTACATTTTTATAAGGGTCTGTCATAGCTTTTCTTACTTGATCTCTACTTATATTTCTTATCTTATACATTTCATTTGATAGATTTATAGTGTTTTCTATCATTGCATAATTTCTTTGCCTTAGTTGCTCATTTAAGTATTTTATTTGGTCTAAAGTATAATCTTTTTTATCTCCTTTGAGTTCTATTATGGTTTCCACCTCCTGACCAGAATGAAATTATTTGTCCATTTTCTTTACTATTTCTCTTTTTTAATTCTCCATCTAGTAAATTTGCTAGATAATTTCCATATGCTAAGGAAGAATATCTATCTTTCCTTGCTTTTCCCTTTTCTTTAACTTTAAGCCACTTTTGACCATCATTTTTGACAGTTTCTAAGTTAATTAATTCGTTTACAAGTAGCGTAGTTTGTTTATATGGTAATATCATTCTCGCTTGGTCTGTATAATTTTTCTTTGCATATCCAGCTGTACTACTTAACATATCATTTGCTTCTACATCGCTTATAGGTAACTTTATTCTATTTTTTAGAAATACATCAAGTAAACCAATTATACAATCATGATTTATTTGTCCATATGCTTTAATCTCAAATATAACTGGATAATTCTCTTTTGTAGTAAAATTATTATGTAAATGATTTGTATTAGCGTGAGAAAATGCATTATATTCTTTATTTCTAGCATCATCATAATTAACCCTAAGTAAATCAGATAAAACACTTTGTCCTACTCCTTGAGTATCTATAACTAAGAAATCTGCTTCAAAATCAAAGAACAATTGCTTTAATTTTATTGCTTGTTTATCTGGCTTCATACCATTATGAGATTCTATATGAACAACCATTCTTTCATAATAATCTTTCTCGGGCAATAACCTCCAGCATGTATATACTGAGTTATCATTATTTTCTCCTTCTGCAATAGCAATGTCAGCAGAAATTATCCTTAGTTCACCTTTTCTTTTTTGTAGATTACATTTTACTTTTCCGTTTTTAGCAGATAATACTTCCAAATCTGTTGGAGGATAAAATGGATTTTTTAATATTCTACATGGATTTACATAAGATGATTTAAATATAGCATCTTCATTTTCTCCAAAGAAAAGTGATTCCATCTCCATAATCCAAGAAACAGCATCCATTTCTCTTTTCATTTCATCTGCTCTTTCCTTATCAAGTATTCCATGATGAAGAGAAAGTTCGTAATTACAATTAAGTACAAATTTATCTCTACCATCTATCATATCTTTCACATACAATTTAAATTTATCATATGCTTCATGCATCCTAAACCATGCACTACTTAAATATAATTCTTTATTAGGCTCTGGAGGGTAATCTTCATATTTTCCATCTTTTTTAAACTTCAAATTTCTACTTACATTTAGAAATGGTTTAAGAATTCTATCTTGTATTTCTTTTTTTACCAATCTAAACTCATCTACAATAAGAATATTGAAACGGAAACCTCTTGATTGCTCATTTGAAACTATAGCTTCTATAGTGCTTCCATTGTGAAATGTTACTTTAGAAAATTTATTATTATATTCTATCTTTTTAATCTCTCTAGCTAACATAGGAGATTGTTTTACTAATTCTTTTTCTATCTTTTCTCTTATAATAAGTTCTGCTTGTGATTTAGTAAATGCAGCTATACCAATTTTAGAATTTGGATATAAAACAGCTCTACAACATGCATATACAGCAGCAATCCAGCTCTTTGCAAATCCTCTGGCACATATAAGCATTGCATAATTAACCTTGTCAAACATATATATAAGAATAATTTGAACTAAATATAAATTAAGTCCAAAATAATCAATACAAAATCTATGTGGATTCTCTCTATAAAATTGAGTCCATTCAATTATTCCTTCTTCGAGGGCTTTAGCTTTGTCTGAGTTAATTTCACTATTATTTAATCTTCTAGTCTTGGTCATCATTTGGATTATCCTCACTAGCTAAATCAAATACTTTTCTCATTTGTTTTATAAACCAATTATCAATATATTTTTTTATCTTATCTGCATCTTTAAATTGTTCTGAAGCTTCTCCTATTGGTCTGTAATTCTCTATTTTATCAATCCATGTACCCCATGTAATAGTTTCATTTTCCGCTAAACTTGCTTCTTGAATAGGTTTTATATTTGCATCATTCATAAGTTTTGATATTAAGGTATTCATTTTCTCAAATCCTGTAGCGTCACCATTTCTTAGTGCTTCATCACTCTTTAATAAACATTTAGAAATTTGCTCTAACAACATTTTTTCAGCAGGTCTTTTACATTGATATGCAATAGAAAATTCATTAAATTTATTTTCTAAAAACATATAATCTTCTTTTCTTAACCCTGCTCCCCATCTTTCAATCATATCATTACTTATCTTTACTTCTTTTAGTTCAACCTCTATATCAAGTTTATCTTCAATAGAGTTATCAAAAGAAGTTTTGCCTCTATATTTTGAATTTCTATTAACAATTTTCATATATTCATCAATAGAATCTTCACATTTCTTTCGCATAGATTCTTCAGCCAAGTTATCGTCAAAATAAATATCAAAATTGAAACAAAGATGTTTTAAGGCCTTTAAACTACTATTGTATTTTTCATTTAATCTATTAAACATTTCTTTGAAACAATCCTTGCACACAGGTAATCTACCATTATCTAAATATATATCACTATAACTTTTCCAAAAGTATCTCTCTTCATATTTCTCTTGTTTACAACAAGAACATTTTTTCTTATTTACTGCCACATATTATCACCACCATAAAAAAGACCACTAGAGAACCAACCCTAGTGGCTAATAGGGAGATTCAGTTCAATTAAGAGCTGAATTAAGTTTACTTTATAAAATTAACTCAGCTCTTAATAAAATATCTCCATTATATTATCAAACAAATATCATTATCAATATATTAAGTAAAAAATAAATAGTCTAAGAAATTAATCTTAGACTATTGTTTCACTCAATCTTATCGTTATATTTAAATCTGTATCACCAGCATATTTATCTAAAATATCACTAAGTAATACTTCATGGTCTCCATCTTTTAAATGCTCTACAATCTTAACTGTTCCATCTTCTTCTTTTACTATCTCACATTTCTCTAAGACTGTTCCTTTATTATTTTTCATATATTATCTCCCTTATTTTTTTTATTATTTTGTAGAGTTATAGTTTAGGTAGGATGAAAAACTATAACTCTACTAGGAATGTATTAATATCTTTATACAACATCTGTAATATTTAATGTTAATCCCCAATCTAAGTTAAAACCTACCTCTGTACATTCAGAGAGTTCAAATATTTTAGCCATTAATTCATATGGTTTTTCTTTTTGCGGATTATATCTTATTGTCCAATAGTTAGTATTATTTAGTATGTCATACACTCTTTCTTTTTCCTTATCTTTATCATATCCACTGTGATTATTTTCATCAACTTCTATGCGTATACTGTCAAATATAATGAAATCCAAATAATACTTTCCACATTTAACTTGTCTTTTAACATTTTCTTTTTTAAATGTAAAATCCAAATAATTTCCTATTTCTTCTTCATATTTTTTAAAATTCAACTAATTTTCTTTTATTAGCTCACAATATAATTCTGGTAATTCTTGAGATAGTAAATATCTTACCTTTTTTTGCTACCTCTGAATCTCTAAGCAACATGCCTATTTTAAGTATAGCTTTTCTAGGTATTAATATCAGACCTCTTGATGGAATTTTAAATTTGACAATATGTCCCTTTTTAGTATTTTCAAGCATTTCAACTATATCATCATATTTATATAGTCTAAGTCCATCTGATTCTAACTCGCCTCTATTTCTTTGTATAAGTTTCTTTATCGTCTCTTTATCAACTTCATAATAATTAGAAACAAGTTCCACTGTACTAAAATCTGTATTCCTCAAAGTTAGTATTTCTTTAACATGTTCTAACACATCAATTCTATCTATATTTTTATCTCTTAGTTCCTTATTTTCTATTAGTTTTTCACTATTCATTTTATCAAATCTCCCTTTTCTTTAGTATAAGAAAAGAAGGACTTAATACTATCTCACGACAGGAGCCTTCTTTTTTAGGAGGGTGGCTATCCCTCAAATATTATAAATTAAACAATATCTAGGGGTTTTCAAACTGATAAACACCCCCAACTATGACCACTTGTCTATTGATTACTCTAATATGATTATCTTAAATATTTATTTTTTATTTTATTGCATCCTTTAAAGATTTAGCTGCTTTTACTTTAGGAACTATTTTATCCTCAGTCTTCCAAGACTTTTTAGTTCCATCTTCAAGAGTTATTTCACCCTCTCTACCTTTTTGTACTTTAGTTATATACTTAACCCCCATTAGAGTTAATTCATCACCATTTTTTAATACTTCATTTCTTTTTTCTTCAATCACATCCAGTATTTCTCTCGCTTTTACCTGTGATATATCTAATCCCTCTGCTACCATTTTTATAAATTCTTTAGTTTTCATATTTTTCAATCTCCCTTTTCTCATATAATTTTCATTTGATAATAAGAGGTTTTATTTTTATCCCCTTACATTATTAATATGTTTTAAGCAGCCCTTTTTTAAACCACTTTACTTGCGTTAACATGAACTACAAAAAGTTTCACAACCATCTTTTCTTCTTTTATTCTTATTAAAATTAGATATTAATTTTATTTTGCCACATCTACTACATCTTTTATATTTACCTTTAGAAATAGATATGTAGTAACAATTTTCTTCATAATTTTTCTCATATGTATCTATTATTTTGTTTACTATTTTATTTATTTGATTATTTACTGCTTGAGGTGTTATATTCATTAAATCTGAAATACAATCTAATGATTTATCTTTTCTATATAAATCTAATATATCTCTTTGAACTGTAGTAAATTCCGTTTTAGATATGAGGTTATTTAAATCCATAACAATACATGATAAGTCATCTTGTAAATCATTTCCTTTTTGAACCCTTAAAAGCTCCCTTACGTGTGATTTATCAAACATATCAAGATAATCCCAGTCAGGGCTTCCTGCATCGTCTAATGGTGCTTTCCAAATAATAGGTCTTTCTATTAAACTTTTAGCATCTATCATATCATTTTTTAATAACTTTAAATTCTTTCTAACTACTCTCTTAAGTTTTAATTCTTCTTTATTTAATTGTTTACTCCCTAGCTCTTTATATTTAGCTTTATACCATTCATAGGTATCTGAATATGCTTTTATAACTGGGTATTTTTTAACATCCTTAGGTTTAACTTTTATATCTTTTACTTTTTTGTAGTTATTAGGTAATTGAAAGAATGCAAATGAAGTGTCTTCTTTAAATCCATCTTTATTAGAAATTTTTGAATCGATGTTTCCTCCATTGACTGTAGCTACTTTATTTAGAAATGCTTCTTCTTGACATGCTCTTTGAAATAGTTCTTTTGAGTTATATATTTTTATTTTAGTTTCTTTTTGTTTATCATCTACAGCTAATATATAACTAGCTAGTATTTCTAATGTCTTAGCTATATTAGAAGTTGAATATGTACTATCATTTTTATTTAACATCAATTTTATTTTTGATGTATCTTGATGAGTATAATCCCATGTACCATCACTATTACTAAAGGGATTAACTACACCCATATATTCATTTGGATTCACCCCTCTTGACTCACACCACTTAATAAAATTTTTATGCCCCATTATAACCTCTTTACCATTATCATCCACATAATATATTCCATCTTTATCTAGTGGACTATCTGAAGTTTGTTTAAATATTTCTTCCCAAAATTTATCACCGAATTGTCTTTTCTCTTGATAATTTACTCTTGTAACAACAGTCTCGTTTCTTTTTGTAACAGAATTATAATATTTATTGCTATAACTTTTCTCCTTTTCCTCAAACCATGTACATTTAGTTCCTAATCGTTCTTCCACATATTTAATTCTATCTGAACAATTATCTACACTGTAATCTAAATTCTTTATGTAATCTTGCGCATATTTACCATTTATGCTTTCATAAAAATTGTTATTATTATATATCAATATTATATCTCCTTTCCTTGTAACCCATCATCATAGTTTGTATCATCATAATCCCATATTTTATCCTTAGAATCCTCCTCATGCCTTCTATTTACTATTTCATATGAAGATCTTTCACTCATCTCCATATACATATCTATTTCTTTTTCATACTTATCATCTTTATGTAAATTTGTCTCTTCTGATTTCTTTAAATCCTCTAAATATATTAGTTCTATTTTTCCGCTCATAATTCTCCTTCTTTAATTTTAAACTTGATTTGCAAAGATTTGCTTTCTTTGACTTGAATTTATAGATTTGTTATTATTGATATGCCCAAGTGATTATATATCATTTATAAATTTTCTAATTTTAAGATTGGTTTGAAAAATATCTGTACACACTTAAATAATTCTTCATCTGTACCTATTTTCTTATTGTTATAATATACATTTCCATTTTCCTCAAATCTCATTACTTGTTTATCAGATATAATTTCTATTGTACTATTTCCATGAAATCTTATTGTTCCACCTAAAGGTTTTCGTCTAACATCAACACTAAAATCTGTTTTAATCTTAAACACCTCTTTCCTATTTTTATCTAAATAAAATTTAATTTTATATTCAAGGTGTAAACTTTTTACGCCACTTTTTTGCCCAAAAGTAAACTTTTTACGCCACCCCTAAATTTTATTTTTTGCCTATTTTTAAACGTTTTTTGCTATTTTTTAGAGTTCATTACCTCTTATTCTGAGACTGACCTAACTAGGTATAAATTAAAAAAAACATAAATTAATTGTTTTCTTTACTTCACTTAAATTATTACCTCTCCAAATTACATAAGGATTTATAATAAAATAATCAGTATTCTCATAAGAGTTTTCAACAATTACATATTTAAAAAAATAATATTTATCTCCATTTACTTCTATATAAAATTTAAGTAATTCTTTTTTAAATTTAATCATGTATTGCTTTGAAGAATCAATATTTAATAACTCACAAATTTTATTCAAACTAATTTTCTTTATTTTTGAAATATCTGATTCGTAAGGATTTAAACATAAGATATTACTCTCGAAATGTATATATGGTATGAGTTGATATATATAGCTTAATTGTTTATGTTGTCTTGGTGTACAATGTTCATAGAGAAATCTACTTGTGTTTATATAGATTCTTGTATACTCTTTATTTTCAAATTTAGAAATTCCTTTTGTAAAATACTTTGGATTTATATAAAACTTATTACTAAATTCATATAACAATTCACTTTTCTTTACATCTATTAAGAAATCTCTAAATGCTCTATCCTTAAGGCTTAATATTTCTTTCATATTTTTCCTATCTATAGGAATTATTTCTTTAAATTGAGAATATTTAACCAATAAGTTTTCTTCTCCTGTATTATAGTTTAAATATGTTGCAAGATATATTAGTCTACTTATATTAGCTCTGCTTATATTTACTTCATTAAATAATAATTCATTTTTTACATAAGCACAAAATACAAAACCTCCTAACTTAAAATTATGATATGGTAACTCCTTTTTACTATTCATGATAGCTTTTTGTTCTGGTGAAAAACTTCTTTTTCTCTTACCAATTTCAAGTACTTCACCTCTTTTCATCCCTCGATGTTCTACTACTTCTCCAGTTCTCTTATCTGTAACAATAATGTCTTTTATAAATTCATTTCCACTTATTATAAATACTACCTCCTTTCATTTTTTTTAACAAAAGTGCTACCTACACTTTAAAAAGCCTATTTTTCCTATACTAAAAACGATGTTTCTTAAAAAAAGATATTATAAAAGTGATAGCCCAATCGCAAGATAAAAAACATCTTGCAATTGTTCTTAGCAACAAGTTGCTTCAGAAATTTCATTACCCTCTATGTTCTATCCATGTTTTAAGTATAACATATACCTTCTTTGTTCTCAATAGTTTTTTTAAATATCTACCCAAATTTTCTTGAGTAGATATTTTCATTTAATCTGGCATGTTATTAAATATATTTTTAATAATAGGATTTTCTTTTTTTATATCTTTTTTCTCTTCAGTAACAGTTGTTTCTTTATTTATTGTATATACACCATTACCTAAACATTGTTTTAATAATTTATTTTCTTCTTGAAGATTCTTCCACTCTAATATTATTCTTTCCAAAGCTGTATTTCTACTACTTATATTTTTATCACTCTGGTATTTTTCTATTTCATCAAATATATCTTCTTCTAAATAAAAACTAGATGATTTTTTCATATAATATCACTCCTAGAATTGTTCCATACCTACTTCAAATAGTCCTTTAGCTGTAGCCATTTGAGCATCTTTAGAAACTTTGAATCTATTATCAAATGTCATATGTAATGCAGTACCTCCACTTACATACACATCCATTTCGTCTATATTTTTCCACTTAGAAGCTATTCTTTGAGCTGTACTTTCAGATGCCATAATATAGGCAACCTTTTTAAGTTCATCATAATCATTAGAACTATCTATCTCATTAAGCTCTCTTATTATTCCTCTATCTTTTAGTTGCTTTTGAACCATTGTTAATGCATCCTGATTTCCAGCCTCTAATGTATCTGATAGTTTATCATTAAATACAAAACCTTTTTCAAAGAAAGACATCTCAGTACTTCTAAAACCTATTGAAACCATGCCAACCGCTTTATCTTCATTTACTTTTCCTTCTAATGTATGAAATAATGCAGCGTCTCCTTCTCTAAAAATTGATATATCAGATATTTTTATTTCTTTATGTCCACCCTTTATTTTATCTTTTACTTTAAATGTTTTACCTTTATATGTGTCTACAACTTCTTTTAATGTTGTTTTCCTAAATGATTTATATGGAACGCCCATCATTAATTTTACTTCATCAGCTACAGCTATTTCATTAAGAGCAGCAGCAACTAATATTCTCATTGTAAAAGATACTTTAGAATCATCAGAATTTCTTATAGGTGTTATACTTTCTTTTTCTGCTAATGAACCAACAAAGTAACTTACACTTTCAAAATCTATGTATATTGGATTTTCATATTTCTCAAAATCTATGTTTCTTCCATCGCCAAATACTGATTTAAACAAACACTCTTTAACCATTCCATTATACTTACTATATCCTTTTACATATCCTCTTCCTATATCTAAGCCTATAACTTGGTAATTTTCTTCCATTTTCATTCCTCCTAAGTAAATATTTACTAAATATATTATACCATACAAACAATTAATAATTGCATTAAATTTGCACAAAAATTCAACTATAAAATGACATTTTTTATTTTTACATTTAAATTTACATTACTTATAAACCATTTTTGATTCATATATAAATCAACAATCTATTATATAAATTTTTTAGTTTATATTTAAATTAAAATCAAACCATTTATGAACTAGTGAATTAGTTTATTTAACCATATTATCTGTATTTCTTTTAAGTACAAACTTTAGTTTTCAGCAAAATATTGAAATTTATTTTCTTGCAGACAACATTTTAATTCTAATTTAATAAATCTCCTTATATTTCAAGTTGTTTTTTGTATTTAATATTCTTATATGTTTTAGTTGTTTTTATAATAATTTATACATACACTTTTAATTTGTATTTTCCTTATTGAGAGTATAATTTAAGAATAAAAATCTAAGAAATGTCTTTAGACAGAGTTTGATTTTATGTGGAAAATATAGAATTATTTCGTCTGTAAATCCGTCTGTAATTTTTTTGAACTGTGGAAATGAAAGGACTACACATAAAATTCCACTGACAAATAAGCCACTTTCCCTAAAATACCCCCTACCCTATTTTAAGTTTATTTTATTATGTTAAATATCTTATTTTCTTTATTTAATTAATAAAAGTAATACTTTTATCTTATTTTAGAAATCTATGTTTTTGTCAGTAAAAAAAGACATAAAAGTAAGTATTCTATGCCATTTTTCTAAACCTTAGTAATTTCAACATATTTAATAACAAATATCATCATTTTGTCAGTAAAATGTCAGTTATTAGTTTTATCTATGTCATAAAAGGATTACAATGACTATGTTTTATTAAACTTATATAGCGTTCATAATTGTATAATTTTTTATATTGTATAGAAATTTTTATTATAGATTAGAAAGTCTTATAGACATTAATAAGACATCATTCAAACATCAATTCAAACACTATTCGGACATCACAACGTCAATTAGACATCACAACTTATAACTGTTGATATAACTACATTTAAACAAATATATAAATAATATACACTAAAATCACCACATTTATACTTGCAATATCGTAGTGGTTAATGTTATAATAATCTTGTACCAAATTTTAACAGGAAGGGGGGACAATAATGTGGGTAAGCATAGTAGACGTATCAACAAAGTTTTAACATTAAAGATAGTATTTATTATTATCTTTAATACAGTAAGTGTTATTAGTTCTTTAATAACTATCTATTGTTTTATTAATAAGTAAAACAATGAGCCTATACAAGAGTGTACCGACTCTTGTATAGGTGATACGTCTACTATATATTATAACACATTTAAACAAACTATGAAAAGAGATACTAGAACATGTATATTGTATGGTATTGGTTGTTTAATAGTTATTATTGCATTAATAATAAACATTAAGCAATTGTTTTAGGAGGTGTACTGATTAATGAAATTAGATTTATTGAAACAATATAGACTTGAAAGAGGACTAACACAACAACAATTATCTACTTATATTGATATGTCTTATAGAAGTTATTCAAGTAAGGAGAATGGGCAAAGACCCTTTTATATTGGAGACCTAGAAAAGATATTTGACGTACTAAATTTAAGCGATGAGGAAATATTAAGCTTGTTAGACAGAAAAAATGTATAGTATAACACTCAATAGACTAGGTTGTAATATATCTAGTCTATTTTAATATACCAATATATTACAGCAAAATTTTGCCGAAATTTATTTACATATTACTCCATTTATGATATTATATAATCATAGTAAGAAAAACTTACTAAATAATTTAATATTGGGGGTGTCTTGATGAAGTTAACTAAAGACAAAATAAAAGAGCTAATCGAGTTGGTAGGACAACTTGAAAAGCTCATAGTTCAGATAATTCAATCTGCTGAACATATTTTTATATCTTTAATATCTTTGTTAGGCTGGGTTTTTATTTTTATCTATATTATATTTAATTAAAGATAACATAAAACCCTTACAATATACCTATAAGTACATTATATAGGTATATTGTAACACACCCAATATTAATTATACAAGAGGTGATTTAATGAACCAACATACAAATACAATCTTTAAAATACTTAGATTTTTAGGATTATGTATATTCCTTTATTTTGCATTAAAAGCCATGCATATAGTTTATTTGTAAAGTAGGTGATAGAATGAAACTAGACAAAGTTTCACAATTAAGAAAAGATAATAAATTAACTCCAACCGAACTAGCATATCATTTAAATATGTCTGTAAGAAGTTATCAAAATAAAGAAAAAGGCAAAACAGAGTTTACAGCATCAGAAATTGAAAAGCTTATAAATCTTTATGATATAGAAGCAAGGGAAATACTTAACATTAAATAAAATAACTTAATAACACTCAATAGACTAGGTTGTAACATATCTAGTCTATTTTTATATCCAATTCGTATTTTTATATTGACGAATTTTATTTCACGTATTATAATAGACTTAAGATAAGAATTAATCTTATCTATACAATTTAATATTAGGGGGTGACGTTATGAGAATAACAAAAGACAAAATAAAAGAGCTAATCGAGTTGGTGGCACAACTTGAAAAGCTCCTTGTCCAAGTATTTAAATCACTTGAACATATTTTAATTGTTTTATGTTCTTGTATCGGTTGGTTATTAATACTTATCTACATAATTAAACATTAATAGCCAATACAATATACCTATATAGATACATTGTATAGGTATATTGTAACACACCTAATATTAAAAGTAAATGAGGTGATTTAATGAATCAACATATTAAGACTACATTACAAATAGTAAAAGTATTAGGCTTATTCTTCTTCTTATATTTTGCATTAAAAGCAATTTATATTGTTTATTTTTAAAATTAATGAGGTGATAATATGAAAATTAATAAATTAAAAGATTTAAGAACATCTAAGAGAATTACACAATATGATATGAGTCAAATGTTAGGAATAAAAGAAAGAACTTATCAGAATAAAGAAAATGGGAAAACATCATTTACGATTGAAGAATTTGAAAAGATATATAAATATTTAGATATAAATCCGTTAGAATTACTTGATTAAAATAGATATAAAATAAATTTTAAAGAACTACTTGACATATAGTAGTTCTTTTTTTGTATAAGTTATCCACAGGAATCCATGTTATAATATTAAAACACAACTAAAATATACAGAAAAGAGGGCTAACTATGGATACTAGTATAATCAATTTATTAGAAGAATTAAAAACTGATATTAAAGAAATTAAAACCTCACAAAATAAAATAAGTACGGATATTATTGAATTAAAAAGTAATCAAGATAAAATAGTAAATCAAATTGACTTATTGAAACTAGTTCAAAGTACTAGTAATTCAGATGATAACATTAGTATGAAATCAGTTGAAACAGCTATATTGAAAATGGAAAGTAATACAAATAAATTCAATAATAAGTTATCTATTTTAGAAAGTATAATTATAAATAATTGGAAGGAACTTCTTGAACTTAAAGGCTTTGAATAACAAGTAATATTTTACTTGCATTTTTTTACTTATAGCAGTATAATCTAATTAAGGTAGTACTTAACACTACCTTATACAATTTAATATTGGGGGTGTCTTAAATGATAGCCAAAGACAAAATAAAAGAGCTAATCGAGTTGGTCGCACAACTTGAAAAGCTCATAGTTCAGATGATTAAATCGGCTGAACAAATAGTTTTTGCTTTAATCTCATTTATAGGCTTGTTATACATATTAATGAACATGATTAATAACTAATAACAAGATACAATATACTTATAAGTAGTATATTATAGGTATATTGTAACACACCCAATATTAGAATTACAAGAGGTGATATAATGAAGCTTAATAAGTTAAAAGAGTTAAGAGAACAAAAGGGTTATACTCAACAAACATTAAGTACTAAGATGGGTATGAGCATAAGGGCATATGCTTATAAGGAAAATGGGCATAGAGATTTTTCAGTTGAAGAACTAGAACAAATATTATATTACTTAGATATAGACGCAAATGAATTATTAGAACCACATAAAAAATAGACTAGATTATAGCTAGTCTATTTTATTACAACAACATATTGTACAAGCCATTTAAATCCATTCTAAGTATGTTTCAATACGTTCACCTCATGTTTATACCTTTAGTTTTTAAAATCGAATATAAAAAATAAGCTAAAATATATAATTCTAATTTATAGTAATTTGTTTATTCTTACAATATTGTCAAATTTGACAAAATACTATTCTTAAAATATTATATAATATATGTAGTAAAAAGGAGTGATAAAATGAAACTTGATAAATTAAAAGAATTAAGAATAGAAAGAGGATACAGTCAGCAACAGTTTGCTACTTATATAAATATATCTCAAAGAGCATACAGTTATAAAGAAGCAGGAAAAAGAGAATTTTCCATTTCAGAAGTCGAAAATATCTTAAAATTTTTAAATGTAGAACCATTGGAATTACTTGACTTAGAGTAGATTCCAATATTTTTTACATTTTTTAGAACGTTTTTACTTGTAATTTTGTTCTAAATGTAATATAATTAAATCATAACAAAGGAGAACAAGAAAACACTGAACCACCTCTCACAGAAGTAACAGGTGAAGGCTTCTTAAACTCTAGCTAATAAATAATATTAAAACTAAATATAAAATAACAGTTATGAAGTATGTCATTATCAAAAACACATCAAGTATTTAGTAAAATAATTTACAGATTGTTTTATTAAGTACTTGAATATAGTACTTATTATTATGTTATAATAATAAAAGGAGTGTGGTCGTGATGGATGAAAAGATATTAGAATTATTACAGAAAATGGATAGTAAACTTAATGGAATTGAAAATGAATTAAAAGAAGTAAAAACAGATATGAATACCAGATTTGATAGCATCGAAAACAGGCTTGATAGTATTGAAAAGAAACAAGATATACTATATAATCAATCTATTTCAACAGCCGAGGAAATGACTTCTATTAAAGATAACTTTGATGTGGTTGACATTAAGTTAAATGCAATAGAAACTAGAGTAATTAAGATTAATAGAAAGCTAAATGGAACAACAGACCAGGTCGCTAGAAACATGGAACAATTAGAAGAAATAAAAATAAAATTACAATAATGCATAAAAAGTACTTGACATTTTGTTAAGTACTTTTATATTTTTATATTTTTCCCCTCACTTGCGTATTGATATATATATTTATATAAGTATACAGATGAGGGGATTTTTTGATATGGTTATATTATAGTACATTCTACACGATATAATATATTATACAAGCTATTTAAAGCCATTTTAAGCGTGTTGCAATACGGTTGCCTTATATTTGTACCTTTATATTTTAGAATCGAATATAAAAAATAAGCTAGACATATATACTCTAGCTTATAGTAGTTTTTTTAATGTGTTTATTTGTTCTTGAACTATTGTTTTACTCTTAGTGTCTAACTCTCTATAATTATTTAATAGTTGTTTTTCTTCTTCTTCTAGTTGTATATTCTCTCTATTATCTGTAAGACATAATATATAATCTATACTTACATTGTATATATTAGATAATTTTATAAGTGTCTCATTGTCAATTTTTCTTCTGTTTGTTTCATAGTTTTGTATTGTTACATAATGTACACCTAAAAGTTCTCCCACCTGTTGAGTTGAATATCCTTTTTCTTTTCTTAGCTCTCTCAATCTATTCATCAAATCACCTCTTAATTCTAAATATAACATATTATAAATTTAATTACAATTGTATTCAAAACGGTATGTTTTATATACAACATTACTTAAAACAAATCGTTTTGTTTATTTATATTTTATATTGACATTCAAAACAATTTGTTTTATAATTAAATCATAGCAAAGGAGAACAAGAAAACACTGAACCACCTCTCACAGAAGTAACAGGCGAAGAACCTTCTTAAAACTCTAGCTAATAAATCATACTAGTTGGTGAGGTGTTCCCAATATTAGATATTAAATAAGTAAATAAAATTAATAAAGGTTTCCAGTTACAGCCTATAAAAAATTGAGGTATCAACCTAGTTGCTTCTATAATGGCACTCAATACAATTAAATATGACATAGCAGTTGTGAAGTACTGCATTATCAAAAGTACTAAAGATTGAGCATTAAAATTATAGTTTGTACTGCTTGACACCTACATGGTTATAAACTATCTAACATTTACTAGAGTAATCTACCTTAGATTTTTTTAGTAAGTGTTGGAATACAACGCTTAAATTATGATATAATAATAAAATAGGAGTGTGAACGGCATGGATGAAAAAATATTAGAGTTATTACAAAAAATGGATACTAGATTTGACAGAATCGAAAATAGACTAGATAGTATGGATGGTCGTTTTGATGGGATTGAAAACCAACTTAGTGATTTAAAAGAAGGTCAAGAAGAAATTAAAAAGAAACTAGACTTAACTTATAATCAAGTTGCTAGAAATATGGAAGGCATAACAGAAGTTGGAGAAAAAATAGACACTTTAAAAAATGACATGAACTTTGTAGAAATGGCTACATCTAAAAATTGGAATGAAATAGCAAAGTTAAAATCAATTAAATAGCAGTACATAAAAAGACATCTTTAATTTAAGGTGTCTTTTATATAACTCTTTAATGTGATATTATTATTCTATAATAATATTGTTGGAGGGAATAAAATGAATCTACAAAGGTTAAAAGAGTTAAGACTAGAACATGGCTATACACAACAACAATTTGCAACTTATATTGGATTGTCTACTTCTACATATACGGATAAAGAAGCAGGGAAAACAAAATTTAAGGTTGAAGAATTAGAGAAAATATTAAAATTTCTAAATCTTGACCCTTTGGAATTGCTTGACTTAGATTAAAAAAGTCAACTTTCCTAAAAAATAAAACCGAAAAAACGTTGACAATATCCGTTTTGAGGTTTATAATTAAAATATCAAATAAAAAAATTTAAATAACAGAAACGAAAAATCGTTTTAAAAATTCGTTTTGCAATAAATAAAGGGGGATATAAAAATGCTAAAAATATACTTAACTAACTTAGGGAAATATAACGAAGGTGAAATAATAGGAGAATGGGTTGAATTACCAATAGATGAAGACGACTTTGAGGAAGTATTAAACAATATAGGTATAAATGAAGAATATGAGGAGTATTTCATAACAGATTCAGAAACACATATGAAAGGATTGGAAATAGAAGAATATAGCAACATAAAGAAACTAAACGAATTAGCAAAGAAAATTGAAAAACTAGATATAGTCGAATTTAGCCAATTAGAGGCTTTACTTGAAGGTGATTACATAGAGCTTGACACAATACTTGAAAACGACATTTCTGATTTATTAGAAAACCACGATTTTACATTACTTGATGGTGAAAATCCTAGTAAAGAAATTGAATTAGCATATAATCTTATTGAAAATCTAGGTGGAATTGATAATTTAGATATAGAAACACTTAAAAAGTATTTTAACTATAAAGAATATGGCGAGTGTTTAATTGCAAATGGTACTTATATAGCATCAAATAACATAGCCGTAATTAATTAGATAAAAAAAGGGGGATATAAAATGTTAGAAAATCTATTAATGGATTGTTTAGGGATAGAAGAGAGAGAGGAGTTCATAGGAGTTAATAAGGGAATAAATAGAAAAATCAATTTAAATCTAAATTGTGACAAAGCTTATGTAAGATGTAAATTTAAGAGATATTTATTGAAAACAAATAATAAAAAATTAATAATGATAGATTTAGGCAACACAAAAACTATAATTGATTTTGATTGTTTAGAGTTAAATTTTTCATTTTTAGAAGATAGAAACAAAGTACTTGAAATTATTACAGAATGGATAAAATATACAATAAATGATGATTGGTTTATTCCATATAAAATATATTTTGAAGATTAAAAGTTTTAGGGCGTTCTTTAAAAACGCCACTCCAATAAAAAATTGAAAGGGGAATAAATTATGAAAAAATTAATAATTAAGATAAAATCATTGTTTAAAAAGGATTTAGATGGAAGCTATTGGAGCAATACAGAAAGTATTATATTGAAATGTGGAACCAGTGAACAACTAGGATTATTAAAACAGGTTAATAAATTATAGGAGGTAATAATTATGAAATACATTTCAAGTCTAGGGATTTATATTACAAAATTAGAAGATTTAAGAGATAAAATTGATGATGATTTATACAACTGGATAGAAATACATCAAGATACAGAGGGGTACAAGGATAAATTTGAAGAGTTAAAGGAAGAGTTTAATTATTATACAGATATAGCAAAATCTAACGATATATGTTTTTTAGAAATATCATCATTGTTAGAAAGTAGTATTAAAATTTTACATCAACTTGAAGATTATATAATTGAAACTGATAGATTAAATAGGAAGAAAATTCTATCTTTTATATCTTCTATGAACTTAAAAGAAATAGAGGAAACGATTGATTGTAAATAAAATAGGAGGGTAATAAAATGCTAAATTATTCTGAATATATGACGGCAACAGATTTAATAAATATATGTGACCTTTTAGAAGGTGAAACAATAGGAGAAGCAGGAACTTATAATTCTTTAAGTACTAGACTGGGAAATTTAATCGGATTAGACTGGTCTTTAAAAGGAGAAGAATTGAGACAGCAATTAATACAAAATATTAATAATATGATGTATTTAGATAATGAAAATAAAATTCAATATAAAGAATTTTAAATAATTTAAGTAAAAAAATAATTAATTTATAGGAGGAAAACTATGAATAAAACAATTGAAAAAAATTCAAATATAGAACTTAACAACATTATAGAACGATTAATAGGAATAGGTTTTTGCGAACCAAAGTATTATAAAGCTACTGTATGGAAATATGCTAATTTAGTAATGCAAGAATTATGCAATATGGGACTTGCGTATCCTTTTGACTTTGGAAGAGGTAAGGGAAAATATAAATCAAATGCTGATGAAGTGACAATCTATAAGAAAGCTAAAGAAAGTACAAAGATACAAGAATATAGTAAAAAGTATTTAAACTATATTACTAAATTTGAAGAACAGGAAAATAGTATAAGTAAATAAAATTCAACTTTTAATATAATTGGAGGTAATAAAATGAAAAAAATAATAAATGGATATTCAATATATAAAGATGGAACATGGTGCGAAGTAATAAAAGAAGGAAAATTTATCTTTGCAGGTTCTGTAAATGAAAAACTATCATATGAAGATATATATATAGCTTTAACTGCAAAGTTAGAATTTAGATTGCATGGTAAGTTACTACTTTCATATAGTCTATATGGTACATTTCAAGGGGAGAAACAATCTACATTAGAACTTTTAGCATATGAAAATAATTGTAATATAAATGACATTGAAGTTAAACAAGTTGTTGAAAATATACAATAGTCTGCAAATTCAAAAAGGAAATAAAATATTAATTTTAATAAGATATTTAAATTATCAAATCTCTATTATTATATGCATATTACTATAGATTAATTGATAATGATATTTATTTGATAAAGAGATTTTAAAGAGTACAAAAATTTAAAGGCATAAATACATTAAGATGATTTTCAAACAGCTTATATAGGCTTGTACGAAGTCATAATTATAAACTAGGAGGGTATAAAAATGAAATTTAAAAATACAGTTATGGGAATGTTGTTAGGTTTAATTATTGTAGGAGTTACAGGAGTAACGGAAGTTAAGGCTGCTGAATTAGATAATTTTTATGTAGAGCCTACAGATAGAGTTGTAGAAGTTTTAGAAGATGAAAGTATAATTCTATATGATACTAAAGAAAAAGTTTATAATTTCTATCCTGTATGTTTAGGTGACTGGAACTATAGCTTTGACAATAAAGAAGATTTAGATAACGCAGTTGCAACTTACAAAGAGTTATCAAGCAATGTAAATCATTCAAGTAATGTATATGTGGTTAATAAGTTAAATGACAATGGAAACATTAAAGTGTTTCTAAATGATGGAAGTTCAATTGTTTATATAAAACAGGATAATAAATATTACTTTTATCCTTCTTGTATGGGTGACTGGTATTTAACATTAGATAATAAAATTGATTTAAAAAATTGTATTAATACTTATATAGAATATTATTATTCCTTGTCAACTGGAGGTGGCACAAATGAATAATAATGATAAGTTATCTATATTAAATCAATTGGAATACATAGAAAATGATATTGATGCAAGAAATGAAATGATTGAAAAATTTAAGGACTTATTGGTCAAATATCCAAAGAGTAGAGATATAAGAAGATATATAAAACAACAAACTCAATTTTTAAATGGTATTAGATATATATATGATAATTTAGATATTTTGAAGAATATGGTAAATAATGACAAGAAGCGAGAACGTTACTAGACATAACAATGTCTACTGAATGTAAAAAGGGATTCATTTAATAAATACAAAGTTATTATGTCAATTTTTAATTAAATTGTAATTTAACATAAAAAATGTAGTTACTATTTGAAAACTTATAATAACTACATTCAATAATTTAAAAAGGGAGATGGAAAAAGTGAATGAATTAAAAATCAAAGGAAAACAAAAGTTTATGAATTTAGAAATACCAGTTATAGAGGGTGGTTTTGGTGAAGATAAAAAATGTATGACGGATAAGACTATATCTGAAATACATAATCAACCTAATAGAAAAATAAGGGAGAGAATAAAAGACAATATAAAAAGATTCAAAGATGACATAGATTATATAGATATTAAACGTGTCCTTGAAACGGACACGTTGATAGAATTAGGTTATTCCAAGCAATCTATAACTCAAGCTGATAATATATTTTTATTATCTGAAAGAGGTTACTCAAAATTAATTAAAATAATGGATACTGATTTAGCTTGGGAAATACATGATAAAATAATGGATGAATACTTTACTATGAAAAAAAAGTTAAATGACCCTTTTGAAAACTTATCTCCAGAGTTAAAAGTTATAATCAAACTAGAACAAAGACAGGCAGAACTTGAGTCTGGTCAACAGGAGTTAGAAGAAAAAGTTAATGTCCTATATGATTTTTCTACTATAGACTACAATCAACAAGAAACTATTAGAAGTTTGGTAAATAGAAAGATAATACAAGTATATCAATGTTTAAATTTTTCAGCTTATGAAGATGCTAAATTAAGAAAAAGAGTATACTTTTCACTATGGAAAGATTATAGAAAAAAATTTGGTGTTAATAGCTATAAAAACACTTCTAAAAAGAACTATGACAGAGCAATTAAATTTATAGAAAATTGGGAGCCTAATTATGATTTGAGTAATGAAATATATATGCTTCAAAAAGTTAAAAATATATAAGAATAATGATTGGAGATTATTATGATATATTATGTCAAAGACATACATACTATAAGTCTATATGATGCTTTTAGATGGCATACAATGGGATTGTCATTCATTATTAAAGCTGGTAAATTTAAAGGTTTTACAATGTAATTAAATAATTGAGAAGAGAATTATGATAACATTCTTTTCTCAATTAAATATCATTACTAACAAATAAAGTTCAAAAGATAGTGTAAAAGATAATACATTTTGTTAATATTAGTAATATAAAATAAATTTAAAAATGGAGATGAATATATTGATTGAAAATAAATTTATAGAAAAATTAAAATATACTAAAAACATACCAAACTCTTTGTATAAAGACTTAAGACATAACTTTTTATTTCATTCAAATAAAATAGAAGGAAGCACATTCACAAGTGAAAGTTTACAAGATTTAATTGAACACAACATTGTAAAGGGCGACCATACTTTAGATGATGTTATAACAACAGTAAATTCAAGCTATGTATTTGAAACTGTAATAGATACATTGGGTGAATACTTAACTGAAAAGTACATAAAAGATTTACATGGTCAACTTATGTATAATTCAAATATTCATAATATGGGGCTATCTGGTATATACAAAAAAATACCAAATAGAATAATAGGAACTAATAGTGTATTAGCCCAACCATTTGAAGTGGAACCAAAGATGTTAGAACTTATTGAGTGGTATAATAATTTAAAAGATATTACATTAAAAGACTTAGCAGAATTTCATTATAGATTTGAAATCATTCATCCTTTTCAAGATGGTAATGGAAGAATAGGAAGATTTATATTACTTAAACAAATACTTGAGAATAATTTGAAATTGATTATAATATCGAGTAATACTGTAGATGATTATAGACAGGCTTTAAAAAGTTGTTATAATGAATATTATAAACCTTTAGAACAATATTTTGAAAGTTTAGATGACTACAAAGAAAAAAATAAAGATTTATGGAACTTTTAACTTATAATTAAACAAATGAATGGAAGTGAAAACTATGCTTTACAGAACGGAAGATTTAAATACTTTTGCAGGTATTGGAAGTTCCAAAGGTGTTTATTATAAATGGAAAGATTCAAATTATTATTATAAGACAGGGACTTTATTTTTTGGAGAATTTAGTCCACTAGAACCTATTACTGAATGTATATGTAGTGACATAGGAAACTTATTAAATGTAAATAATATAAAATATGATTTAGTAAAAGTTCATACAAAGGGAAATTCAGATTTTGAAGAACAAGATATACTTGTGTGTAGAAGTTTAAATTTTTTAAATGACAATGAAGAACAATTTATAACTATGAGAAAACATTATAATAGAAAAGTGGATTATGATACGATTATAAATGATTTTCCAAACTTTAAAGAACTTTTAAATCAAATGTTAATATTTGATTTCATTGTTAATAATATTGATAGACATTATAATAACTTTGGATATATTAAGAATATCAAAACCAATAAAGTTAGATTTGCACCAATATTTGATAATGGATTGAGTTTATATTCTATGTTAGATATCGAGACATTAAAAACATTAAAAACTAAACCTTTTAATAAAAAAAAGTATGATAAAGCTAAACCATTTATGAATAAACATTATTCACAAATAAAATTGATAAAAGAACTTCCACAAATAAATTTAGATTTTAATGACTCAGATATAGAAAAAATATTATTAAAATACAAAGATGTTATTTCAAAAACTAGAATAGAAATGATATTTGATTTAGTTAAGGAGAGATTACATTATGTTAGACAAATATACGCTAATGTTTAAAGACATTCCTATAGGTGATTTTATTTATGATGAAAATAAAGATAAATTTAGTTTTAAATTGTATGATACAGTAGATAATATAAATTATTTGCCACCACTGTTATATGATTACACAGATTTAAAACTTGATTATCAACCTAATGATAAAAATATAAGAGATTTTATAGGGGATAGAGTTATGCCAGAAGAGAGACATGGATTGAATAGTATCTTGGAAGGTCTTGGATTAGATTTCTATGACCCTTGGGAGATATGTAAAAAATGTCATGGTTGTTCACATGAAGACTATTGGTGGCTTAAAAAAGACGGGGATAATTTTGATTGGAGAGATTATCATCAAATTAGTTAATAGTGATTAAAATAACCATTTTAGAAGGAGAAAAGATGCTTAAAACGTTATTTGTTTCATTAGCAATTTGTGTAATTATAAGACTATCTATATCAACATTTAAGAAAGCTTTGAACTTCTTAAATATGTTTAAAAGCAAGAAAGAAAGTTTTGTTGGTTGGCTTATTTTAGTTGCATTGAGTTTAATTATCTATTGTTTAATAGATATAATATTGTAAAAAAATGATATAGTTTAGAAATATATGTAGATAAAAGATAGAATTAAAAGATGAACATAGTATGACAATCGTAATCTCATATAGTATACTTAAGTTGAGGTGATTACATGACTTGGAATGATTTAAAAAACAATGATATAACATATATAGTTGAATATATTAATAGTAAGTTAAATAATAGTAAGAGCTTAACTAAAGTTGCCATAGAGCTTGGTGTGTCTGAAAGTAGTATAAGAAAATATCTCACTAAAAGAGGTTATAAGCGTATAAATGATGAGTATATATTTATTGGTGACAATAGTATGACAAAGGTAGTAAATAGTAAATCACAAAGTAATAATGATAATATATTTAATATGACAATAGAAGATGACAACAGTAATAACGTAGTAATTGACAATCAATTTAAAAATAATATAATTTCTTTAGCAAAAGACTATGACAAGATACAGAATGTATTAAATTGGTTTGAGAATAAAGAAGATACAAATGTAATAGAGGTTGTACAGGATGGTATTAAAATTGATTTACCTTCAAAAGATGCTATAAGGACTACAGTTAGGTTGAATAAAGATGCATGGAACTTATTTGATGAGTTTTGTGAAAAATTTAGAGAGTTTAATAAGTCTGATTTAATGAGTATGGCATTACTTGAATACATAAAAAAATACGATAAATAATATTTTGTATTATTGTAATCATTACTATTTCAGGGTAATAACTATAATATAAAATGGAGGTATTATTATGGTTGATAAAATAACAATAGATGAAGTACTTGAATTTATAAAGTCAAAAGGTTATATATATAGTCAAGAAATCAGAAAAGAATTAGATAATCTTTGTCCGATTTCTGATAATGAAATAGATAGGTGCATAGAAGAAAATGATGTTGTATTCAGAAGGTTGGCAAGTAAATGATTACACTTGAATAAACTCGTTAAATATGTGTTTTGTGTTATGTAGATATAATTCTAAGAATTTATTTTAATATAAATAAAAATGACAATAAAATCGTAGTTTTAATTCAAATAATCTCATTATTTTGAGGTTATTTTTTTATTTTCTATTTAAAACGGAGAAGGTAAATGTTATAATATGTATATAATTAAAAAAAGGATGTTTGAATTTATGAATTATAATTTAAAAAATGAAAATGTATTATCAGAGCTATTACAAAATGAAGATGAAAAAACAAGGATTGGCATACTCAAAGTTTATAAAGTTTTAATATTTTGGTTTGCTAAAGAAGGAAAGCTTATTGAGAATGGAAATGACTATATTGTTGAAATAGTAGGTAATGATAAAGAAAAAATTGTAAAAGATATGAATCAGAATAAAACATACAATGCTATAATGGCTATAATTTTTAAAATTAATAAGATATTTAAAACTTTAAATTACGATATTCACTTTTCTAAACCAAAAAATTTAGTCGCTGAATTTGATTTATCAAAATACCTAACACAAGATGAAGTCCTTCAGGTATGTAGTAAGTTAACTAATGCACAAGATAAGTTTATAATTTATGCAGCTTTTTGTGGACTTATTGGTAAAGATGCTGAAGACATAAGGGGTATAAAAATAAAAGACATAGATTTAGAAAAAAGATTAATAAAGTTAAAGGATACAGAGTTTAGGCTGGACAAGTTCTTATTTGATTTTACAAAAGATACATTAGAACAAAAAGAGTATAAACAATATTTGGAGCAAGGCAGTAACGCTGCTGAGTTTTATCTATTTAATTCTAATTCTGAATACTTAATTAAAACTAAACCAGATGCTAGATATGGAAATGGATTAAAAGAGATGGGATATTCGACAATTCGTAAAAGATTACTTATAATTAATGATTACTTAGATAATAAAGTACAGTTGAATTTCACTAATTTAAAAATTTCTGGTATTATGTATCAAATGCAGCTAAATGAAAAAAAATATACTCAATCTGGTTGCTGGACTAATAAAAGTTTAAAAGAATTCAAAGAGGACAATAATTTAAACTTTAAAATACAGGAAGTTTTATCTATTTATAAGCAGAAATATGCTAAAAAGGAGTAAGTTATGAGCAAAGATATAAAAGAGAATAATATAAATCTAAACAAAATAGACTTAATTATACATGCTATTTATGATACAGAAACATTTAAATTATTAACAAAAAAGTTTTTTGAAATCTTTAGAATACGTAATGATTTACCCACTGAAAAGGTAAAACCTATTTTTGAAGATTTTGTATATTCTACAATTGCTGATAAGATTGATGAATTAGACACTCCTACTAAGGCCAAAAGGTTAAGAAAAAAACATAGCAAAAATGCATGGGATTTAAAGAAGAGATGGATGAGGATGACCTTAGAATCTATGAATAAGACAGCGAATAAGTTATTAAAAAAAGAATATGGAATTGTTAAGGGTGAATTTATAAAAACTGGTAGAATTATTACTGCTGCTGTAGATAGTCCTGAAGAATTACTTGAAATAAGAAAAGATTTTCTTGCACAATGGTCATCAAATTTATCTTATAACATATCTGACTACATTTATCTTGAAGAACTAAGTGACAGTAAAATTAATTCAGCATTTTCACACGATTTGATTCTATGTGTCACTAAAATATTACAAGATGAATATGAATTTGATATTAATAAGATAATTATTAAAAGTCCATCACAACTAGCTCCTGGTATATTTATACCACATAGCAGAGGAAGAAAAATAAATCACTTAAATGTAGCAAGAAAAGATGAGAATTTATATCAATCACATCCATATGATGCCATAAATGATTCTGGTACACAGATAGATATGTTTTATGAGTTTAATTTAGACCCTAATTCAAGTGATATTAAAAATATTGATGGGTTAAAATTAGAACTTACTAATCAGACAACAGAAAAGAAGGCTATCAGTAAGTTATTCTTAGACAAACAAGATTTAGATATAATTAGATTTGCTTATTCATATAGTTATTTAAATTCATATACTTTTTTCTTGTCAGATTTATTAAAGTATCTAGGATTAACAGATGCTAAAGCAAATTATCAGAAGGTAAGAGATAAATTAATGAAGTTACCATTTTATACTTTTTATACTGAGACATATGAAAAAGATGGCAGCTTAAAATCTCAAACAAGCTTCAACTTATTTTCAAGAATCCATATAGAAGAAATAAATGGAAGAAATGCTGTTCAAGTTACAAAAGCATTTGTTGAAGAAATTGAAAGAGTCTCAACTGAATTGATGTATAAAAATGAATTAAAAAAATTAAAACTACCACAGTCTATCAACTTAGCTTACTTACTTGAAGGTAGAAGAAGTTTTGAAATTAGTCAGGGAGTAAACATAGTAGATAAAAAATATACATTTGATATAGAACAACTAAAATGGTATGTACATTTAAATAATAAAAATAAACTAAAAGATAATATGAGATATATTGAAGATGGGCTTAAAGAGATTATGGAAAATCAATTTATAATAAAAAAATACGATGTAGGATATGGATATTTTGATATTTGGTTCTATGAGGATGTTGAAAAAAGAAAATGTTTAATAAATAATACAGTTTTATCTTTACCATCTTATATAGTAGATTAAAAAATAATGGTCTGTACTCCGTAGTAATTAATCTTATATATTTCTTATTACTCAAATTTAAAAAGTAAAAAATATGAATAATGGTCTCAGCTCCGTAGTAATTGTTTTTTGGCATTTTTCAAAAAACACAAATAATGGTCTGTACTCCGTAGTAATTCAAAAAACCACTAAAAAAGCTGTTTTTTAGGATAAAAATAATGTCGAAAAATTTTTTTTATTCTAAAATTCAGCTTTTACACCTCTTGAAATTGCTGCTCTCTAATATGAATAATGGTCTCAGCTCCGTAGTAATTTAGAAGTATTGAAATCACTATTCTCCAATATGAATAATGGTCTGTACTCCGTAGTAATTCAAATAGACAAAAACTTTTAATTTGGTTAAGATAAATTTATATAAATGTAAAATTTTTAGATTATTTTTATAATAATATATTTTTATAATAATCCATAAAAGAATAATGGTCTGTACTCCGTAGTAATTAATCTTATATAAGGAGAAAATTATGAGTATTAAATATAAAGATAAAGAATTCGTGCTTGTAGAAAAAAAGAATGTAAATGAATTGGACAACTCTAATATAAAATATATTGACCTGAAGGACAAGCAGTACTATGTAGTTACACAAGGTAGAAGAAGTAAGAGATTTAATAATGAAGATGTAAGTGAAATAAAAAAAGACTTAGATATTGGTATGAGTTTAAGAAAATGTGCTGAGAAATGGAATTGTAGTACAAGAACCATACAAGATATAAAACAAAATAAGTACTAACGAGGTATTATTTACATTTTACCTCATTAATATTATAATATTCTTATACTATAAAGGAGTTGATTTCTATGAAATGGTCAGAGGTTAGAAACTTATATCCTAATTCATTTGTAAAATTAGAAATTTTGGAATCGCATATACAAAATGAAAAGGAGTATGTAGATGAAGTAGCTCTTATAAAGGTCATTCCTAACAATAAAGACGCTTTAAAAGAATTCAACAGATGTAAAGATAAAGAAATTGTATATAACACCAAGAATAAAGAGTTTGTAATAGATATCATAAAACATATTGGTATAAGAAGAGGTTTGTAGTATGAAAAATTTCAAATATAAAAATGGATTATTATATACAGATATAGAAATCTTAATTGAAAATAAAAATATCCTTGTAAAAGATATTATCATTGATACCGGAGCATCTCATACTATAATATCATCTTCTTATTTAGAGGAATCAGATATTGGATTTAATGATGATGATACAATTGTAAAGGCTTCTGGTTATGGTGGGACTGTTCAATATTCAGTAAGGAAATTAGTTAATAAGGTTGCTTGTGGTGATATAACTCTTGAAAATATAAAATTAGATTTTGGAGAGATTGACCCAGAAGAAAAAGTAAATGGTTTATTAGGATTAGACTTTTTAATAAATGCTAACTTGATTATTGATTTAGTAGATAATCTATTAATAAAAAAATAAAACATGTTTATATAAGGATGTAAATACGATTATTGTAACTCATAAAGATAGATTAATTCGATTTGGATATGAATGGTTTGAGAGATTTTTAGGTAAATTCAATGTAGATATTATAGTTGTAAATAATGAAAGTCTTTCACCAAAAGAAGAATTAGTTCAAGATATAATATCAATACTTCATACTTTTAGTTGTCGCATATATGGATTAAAAAAATACAAGAAAAAATTAGAGAGGATGAAGAAGTTGAAAAGAGCATACAAAATAGAAATTAATCCTACTACTGAACAAAAATCTAAAATACATCAAACAATTGGTGTTAGTAGATTTATATATAACTTCTATATTGCTTACAATAAAGAAGTTTATGAGAATAAAGGTAAATTTATAAGCGGTATGGATTTTTCTAAATGGTTAAATAATGAATATATTCCTAATAATCAAGATATGAAGTGGATTAAAAATGTATCTTCTAAGGCTACAAAACAAGCTATTATGAATGGAGATAAAGCTTTTAAAGATTTCTTTAAAAAAACTAAAGGTTTTCCTAAATTCAAGAAAAAGAAAAATCAAGATGTTAAAGTATATTTTCCAAAGAATAACAAAACTGATTGGACTATTGAAAGGCATAGGGTCAAAATACCTACTCTTGGTTGGGTAAGACTAAAAGAATTTGGATATATACCAACAAATTCAATAGTTAAAAGTGGTACAGTAAGTCAAAAATCTGATAGATACTATGTATCTATATTAGTTGAAGAAGATGATATTCAAGTATCTAAATGTACTAATGAAGGAATAGGTATTGACTTAGGAATTAAAGATTTTGCAATATGCTCAAATGGGAGTAAATTTAAAAATATAAACAAGACTTCAACTGTCAAAAAAATTGAAAAGAAATTAAAAAGAGAACAAAGAAAACTTTCAAGAAAATATGAGAGTTTAAAAGTAAGAAATAAAAATATAAAAGAAGGAGTAGCTACTCGTCAAAATATCCAAAAACAGATAGTCAAAGTACAAAAAATTCATCAAAGATTAGCTAATATAAGAACTGATTATATTAATAAAACAGTATCCCAGGTAATAGAGCAAAAACCAAGCTATATAACCATTGAAGATTTAAATGTTACTGGAATGATGAAGAATAAGCATTTATCAAAGGCGATATCAAGTCAGAAGTTTTTTGAATTTAAAACTAAACTAACTGCTAAGTGTAAGCAAAATAATATAGAACTTAGAGTAGTTGACAGATGGTATCCATCATCAAAGACTTGTAGCCAATGTGGAGAGGTTAATAAAAGTTTAAAGCTTAAAGATAGAGTGTACAAATGTGAATGTGGCTTATCTATTGATAGAGATTTAAATGCAAGTATTAATCTTAAAAATGCTAAAAAATATAAGATAGCTTAAAAGCACTTATATATGTACGGAGGGCTAACTTCGGAATTTAAGCCTTTGGAGAACTATACCAAATCGCAGTAGCTTAGGCAAGGCGAGGTTCAATGAAGAAGGAAAAATCTCGATATGGATATATTTGACCATATTTTGAGTAGCAGTTATCACAATATGAGTATTAAATATAAAGATAAAGTAGTCTTTATTGTAGATAGTTCAGAAAAAGAGAAACTAGATAAATCAGGAATTGCATATGAAACTTTAGAAAATGAAAATTATTATGTAGTCCAGCAGGGAAGAAGAAGTAAAAGATTTGATAATGAAATGCAAAACCAAATTAGAAAAGAATTGGAAAATAATACTATTAGGGCAATTGCTAAAAAATATAAGACAAGTACAGGGATAATACAAAGTATAAAAGATTTTAAATACTAATTTTGTTTCTTCATTTACAATAAGAAACAAAATTAGTATAATAAGTTTATAGGAATATTATAACTTTTAATACCAAGGAGCGAATTATGAGTATTAAATATAATAATGAAAAAGTATTTTTGGTAAGTGAAAATGATAAAGAAAAATTAGAAAAAGCTGGTATAAACTTTGTGAGTTTAGATGGAAATTATTATGTGGTTTCTCAAGGCAAGAAACCTAAAAAGTTTACAGATAATGAAATAAGAGAAATTAAAAAAGATTTAGATAGTGGTATGAGTTTAAAAGATGCAGAGAAAAAGTATAGATGCAGCAAAAATACAATTATAAAAATAAAAAGGGGTAACTATTAGCAGGTTTAATTACTTACTTTTTGAACTAGTATGTGTTATAATATACCTATAAGATTATATAGGAGTGATTTTAGATGTTAGAAAATTTGATAAAAGAATACTTTTTAGATTCCTTTTGTATTGAAAATATTAATACAGATATGAAGAATTTAGAAATAAAAATAGACAATATATATAATTGCTTAATTAATACTTTAAATGAAAATCAGAAGAAACTATTATCTCAATTTGATGAATTACAAATAGAATTGAAACAATTAGAGATGTTTCAAAGTTACAAAAATGGATTAATAGAAGGAATTAAATTTACTTAAAATTTAGAAAAGGAGGATTATAATATGCAAGAATTAAAACCAGTTGCTAGAATATCAAAATCAAAATTAAAAGATATCTTAGATGTTTTTAAAACTTCTATAAGAAAAGTAGAAAAAATAGATTATTCTGCTTGTAATTCTTGTGCAATAAAAAATAATCCTTCTTTTGACAGTAATAAATTAGATGAATTCTGTTCAAATTGTCCTAAATTAAAAACTATATCAGAGTTTTCTTATGTTACAGAAAAAGAAACAGAATTAGGTATAATAGAGATTGTAACTAATGAAAGTAAATGTATGGCTTTAAGTAAAAGTGCTATAAAACAGTATTTAGCATATCACTTTATAGTATCTAATAAAAATTATGTTAGAAAATCAGTATCATTCAGAAATATAGCTGATATATGCAATGTTTCTGTTGTTACAGCTAGACATAATCATAATGTATTATTACAAGTTGGATTAGTTTATTCCACAGAAATAAAAAGAGGTAAATTCGATATAGTCATAGATGAAGAGTACAAAAATCATCTTAAAAAAGAAGATGGTGGAAAAGGTTACTTGACTATGTCATTGGATACTTTAAATCACTTGTTAAGTTTTGAAAATGTAAATGAGTTAAAACTTGAAATTAAAAAGTTAATTTGGGCTGATGCTAAAGGAAGTAAGTTAGGTAAAAGAATACGATTCAAAAAAGATAATCTTATCTCTATACTTCCAGAATACATAAAGAAATCAAACAAACGTACAGAAGCCTTTTTAAGAAGTTCTAAAACTTTATTTGATATAAGTAATGATACAATAGATACAAAGCGTTATGAGACGAAAGAAACTATCTCAGAGAAATATACAGAACCAATTAGAATACAAATATCAAAATTCTTCGATGATACTGGTTGCTCTTTGAGTTCTAATTATAGTAAAGTGTTATCTCAGATAAATTTAGATAGATATAATTTATTTGAAGAAGATTTAAGAAGTAAACTAGAGATGGAAAAAGATATTATTATAAATGACTTAGTTGGATTGTCGGTGCAGTATGGAGTTACTAGAGTTTTAGTAGCATTAGATTATATGTTTAATAAATATACAGTTGATGAAGAAGATATAAATTATAATGAAATACGTAATCCTGGTGCGTTTATAAGAACATTGATTGTTCAGAGCATAAATAAAAATGGAAGTTTAGCAATAGCAATTTAATATATGGAGTAGTTCAAAAAAATGATTTTGGCTACTCCTATTAGTGTTTGTATTCAAATTATAAAATACTTAAATAGAGCTATAAAGATCATAAAATCTTTTATTGGCTCTATTTTTTATGCTTATTTTCATTAAATTATATACACAATAGAAAGTTTTTTATACATATTACTAATTTAATTTTCCAATAACAATATATAATTATTAAACTTATTAAGAAACTTATTCTAAAAAAATAATAATAAATCAACAATACATTATTATTGAAATTTATATTTTATTGTGTTTATTGCAATTACTTTATTATATAAATTTTCTTAGCTCTCTAATTACTGTCTTTAACTACTGATTTTAGCTATTGTTTTAATTAATAAAATAAATACTGACAAATCTTTCTATTATTAATTCAAGTATTTGTATATTTGTTATAATTAGAAATATAAATAATTAAAAAGGAGGTAATTAAAATAATTGCTTTAGAGAAAACCCAAAATAAAGAAATTCAAATTATAGAAAAATTGATATCTAACAATTATTGTTTGCTAGATTATTTAGAATATCTTTATGATATAATATCTGTTGAAACATATTATCATAAGAATAATTCCGAATCGTTTGAAAAATATGCTAATGAAATGAAAGATATTTTTCAAAAAGTATTTTTAAATGTATATGATATTATATTAAATAATAATATTAATTACAAAAATATTTATAGTAAAACATTTGATTATTACTTTATAAAAAAAATAACTAAAGATATTTTAAAGAACGATAATTATACAAAAAACATACTAGATGATTTTAATGGTAAAAAAAAACTATCAGATGAAGAACTTGGATTTTCTATTATACATAACATCTATAGTACAAATTATACAGATGGAATTATTTATGATATTTATATAAATAAACATAATTATACAGATGGACTTTATAATTCTATTATATATATTCATAGCATATTTGATAATTATATAAAAAATGGATGTAAAAAAAGGGGATTTGTAATTAGCTTATATTTAAGTAGCTTTCTAGTTAGTATACTTTGTTTATTACGAAATATCAAAAAATTTGTAAATAATGAAGAGTTAATGATTATTTTTAATAATCTAAAATCGCAAAATAATACTGTAGAATATATAACAGATAAAATATATCCAATATATATCAATTTTTACAAAGATATATTTACTGATGAGTTTAATAAAAATACTTTTAGTATATTAATTGACGGAGTAAATAATTGTATTGATAATAAACTGATAAAAATAACACCTCTATATATAGATGAAATAGAAGTGTTTAAAGTGGATAGGGATTTTGATAATTTAATTAATTCTATTGAAAATAAATTTTTCTTTAATCATTTTAATCTTTATGAAGAGACAAAGTATATAAAACTATTTAATTTTATTATAATAAAATCTGGTGAATATATAGATAAAGATGATTTTTTAAATATAATAAGTAATAAAGCTTTTTACATAAAAAAGTTAAAAAATAAAGATAAATTAAAATCGATTATTGAAGAAAAAAATAGACTATTAGGTGAAATAAAAACTGATAAAGTAATTAAATTGAGTTTAAATGATGTTTGTAATGGTGTAGATTTTGAAGGGTTTTTAGAAAAATTATATTTTAAATTAGGTTACAATGTTGTACTTACTAAATCAAGTGGAGATCAAGGTGCAGACTTAGTAGTAGAAAAGAATAATCAAAAAACAGTTATACAAGCTAAATTCTATTCTGATACTGTAGGAAATAAGGTAATACAAGAAGTTGTGGCTTCTAAAGCATATTATAAAGCAGATAAATGTGTGGTTGTTACTAATAACTATTTTACAAAATCAGCTATAGAATTAGCTAGTGTTAATGATGTAATTTTGATAGATGGAACAGAATTAGATAATATTATAAGAGTAGCAAATTACATGTAAAGTAGCCAAATGGGATATTAAATTTACTTTTATCCAGATGGAACAAATAAAAAAGGGGACAAAAAATGCTAAAAGATACTTTAATAGAAATAAATAAAAGTTTTATAGAAGAGTGTAAAAATTCTCCAAAACTAACAGAAGATTTGGCAATGATGGAAAAATATATGGCTGAAAGTTATGGAAAAAGAATATTGGTTGAACTTTTACAAAATGCAGATGATGCAAAATCTACTTTTGTGAAGTTAATTGAAGATAAGAATAATTTGTATTTTGCAAATAATGGAAATAAATTTTCTGATGAAGATGTAATATCTATTAGTAGATCTGGCTCAAGCAGTAAGTCTAAAGAAGAAAGTATTGGTTATAGAGGAGTTGGTTTCAAAAGTACTACATATATAAGTAATGATATTATTATTTTTTCAGATAACACATATTTTTCATTTTCAAAAAAAATATGTGCAGAAGCATTGGAGATGGAATTTGATAAAGTACCAATTATCAGAATTCCTTTTTATATGAAAGATAGCTCTATAGATAGAGATATAAAAAATGTTGTATCAGAACTCAAAAAAGATGGATTTACTACAATATTTATTTTTAAAAAGGCAAAATTAGATATGATTAAAGAAGAAATAGATATATTAAATGAAGGGTACTTTATATTTCTGAGTAATATTTCTCAAGCAGAATTTAAGGTGAAATCACAAAGTAAAAGCTTTTATATAATAAGAAACTATAAAAATTCATATAAAAAAATAAGTATAAAATATAATAATGATATAGTTAAATGGTTGATTTTATCAGAAAATAATGTAGATTTAGGTTTTAAATTGAATAAAAATAAAATTGTTCCCTGTAATCAAGATGAATCTGTTTTTCATTGTTATTTACCAACTATGGATAAAATAGGATATCCCCTGAAAATAAATTCTAAATTTGATACAGATCCATCAAGAAAACACCTTACATTAAACGAAGAAAGTATAAAGCTTATGAAAATTTCAGCATTAAATATTTTTCAATTAGTAAAAAAAGTATTCATGTCAGAACAAGAAAGTAAGCATTTGGGAGGAATAGTAGAGTTATTACTTACTCAGATTTCTTTTGATAAATCTTCAATGGTATTCTCAGCGGAATTAAAAAATAATTTTATTAAAAATAAGTGGATATTATTAGAAAATAAAGAGGTAATCTCACCTAGAAAGTATAAATTAAAGCCAGATTGGATGGAAAAGTCGGAGTTTAATTTATTAAGAAATGCAAGTAAGAATATATCAAATCAAGTTGTTCCTAGGTTTGTAGATGAAAATATTTTAAAATATGAAGATTTTATTAAAAAATATAGTGATTCAAAAATTGACATAAAAGACATTTTAATAGAACTTTCTAATATATATGTTGTAAGAAATATGGATAAAATATTACTATCTAAATTATTTGGAAATATATTTTATAATATGTATCAAGAAAGATTTAATAATAACATATATGAAGAAATTTATAATTGTTATTTACCAATAGAAGAGAGTCTAATAAGAATAAAAGAACTTTGTTATGAGAATGAAGAAATAGATAAATATTTTTGTAAAGAAATATTTACCTATATTACAACAGACATATTGGAATGGATAGATTTAAAATATAATTTGAATTTAAAAAAAATAATTACAAGTAATTATAATGAAGAAGAGGTCGCCAATCTTAAACCTAAAAAAGAAACTGACAAATTGCTAGGAAATATGTTAAACAATATAAGTATATCATTGTCTTCCATAAAGTGGAGGTCTGCAGAACAGATATGTTTAATGCTTGAAGAACAAAGTGGATATATATCAAAAGATGTAAGCAAACAAAATCTAGGTTATGATATAGAAAGCAAAACTCTTGATGGTACTAAAAGATATTTAGAAGTTAAATCTATAAATAATAAACATGAATTTACAATTACAAATAATGAATATACAGCAGCACATTTGCATAATAAAGACTATTATCTTTGTTTAATAAATCATTCAGATGATAAATTAATAGTTACATATATACAAGACCCTTTAAACAATATAAAATTTGAGAAAAGAATAAAGCAATGGGAATGGTTTTGTGATGATTTTGATGGAAAAAATGTTATTATTAATTTATAATCAATTAAAATTAACTTAGAAAGAGGTATTTTTATGGCTTTAAAAAAAGAACAGAAAATAGAATTACTATTAGAAAATATCGAAATTTTAAAAGAGAACATTGAAGAAAATGCTTATTCAATTGGAAATGCTTTAGAGAAACTAATTAAATTTAATTCCGATATAGCATTTGATGTTTGGGTCAATTTACTTAGAAATAAAAAAGTTTTGAAAGAATATGCATTGACTCAAAGTATGATATATAATTTTTCTGAAGATAGTCCTGATAAAATGGTGGACTTTATTTTAGCTAATAGTGATGAATATAATAAATTGATAAAATCTCCTGAATATGATGTGTGTTCATTTGGTAATATGGCAAGACATCTTATTAATCAAGAAAAAATTCAAAATATAAATGATGTTATAACAAAATTATTAAGTACAAAAGGAAATAAAGTAAGTTTTATGGGAGATGTATTAAATGAATTAGATGATGATAATGTTTCTGAAGATTTAACAGAAATGTTGCTTTTTCACATAAATTCGTTTAAAAATAAACAGGAGAAAGCTAAACTAATAACATACATAATAGATTATATTTAAAAAAAACGTACTAATTCAGAAGTTTATATAAATTTCTGAATTAGTACGTTTTTTAAAGGATTACTTATATATTTGTATAATATAATTTTGTTTATATTTTTTAATAATTAGCATTAACTATACTAAATCTTGGTAGAAAATATATGACATAATTATCTAATTGAATATAAACACCATATTTACTTTTATAGCATTCAAGAGCTTCTTTGAAGAATATCTCTGTTACATTTAGATATTCAGACATTTCAGAGATAGTTTTACAATTTGCATTAAAAGCATTTATTATACCTCTAAGCCCTATTAATCTATCAAAAGCCATTAATCTAGCCTTGTATTCTTGTTTACTATTTTCAATTTTATTTAAGTCTAAAATATTTCCATATGAAGTATAATGATGTCCTAGTTCTTCTGCTAGCACACAAGCTTTTTCACTTATAGTATTAAGTTTATTTTTATTTAAAGCTATTCTATTATTTTTATATAATCCATGAGAATTTGAAATTAAAGGAACTTCTCTAACAATAATATTATTATCATCTGCTTCAGAAAGTAATTTTTCATAACTATTCATAAGTTCACCTACCAATTTTACCAATTATCCATATCATCTAAATCTTGTTTAATTTTTTCAATTTCCCCTTCTTCATGTAAATGTTCATTGTGTGCTGCTATTGTATCTATTTGACTATCAACTGTATATTTATCTATCTGAGTAAGTTCATTAACTCTTTTTATAGCCTCATTTTGACCAAAATCATTTAATTTATTAAAGTTAGATAATAGTTTTTTTTCGTTAGGATTATTTTCTAATTCTACTTCACCCCATCCCATAATTAGAGAAGGGGAAATTTTTAAAGCATTTGCTAATGCAATTATATTATTGCAACGCATATTTTCTATCATTCCAGTTTCCCATTTTCTAACCGTACTTTTCCCAACACCAACTAAATTACCTAATTCTTCATAGGTAAGACCTAATTCAAGCCTTTTTTCTTTTATAATATCTTTAATATTCACAGTTCCCACTCCTTTTAGATTATTATAATACAAAAGTGTCTTAAATACAACTTCGAGGTATGTTTATAAAGAAAAAGTGTCTTTAAAGACTTGACAATGTATAAATGAAGAATTATAATTTAAGTATCTTAAAAGACACAGGAGGTGAGTAAGTTGAATGTAAAATTACTTAAGTCAGAAATTATTTTAAAAGAAAAAAATGTATCTGATTTAGCCTCAGATATAGGAATAAGTAAATCTGCAATGTATAAGAAGATCTGTGGAAAAACAGAATTTACTTATTGCGAGATATCTCAAATAATGAAGTGTTTACAATTGAATAAGAAAAAAGCTATGGATATTTTTTTTAATTATTAGGTGTCTTAAAAGATACTAAAATTTAAAAAGGGAGATGGAAAAAGTGAATGAATTAAATATTAAAGGAAAACAGAAATTCATGAATTTAGAAATACCAGTTATAGAAGGTGGTTTTGGTGAAGATAAAAAATGTATGACGGATAAGACTATATCAGAAATACATAATCAGCCTAATTTTAAGATAAGAGAGAGAATAAAGGATAATATAAAAAGATTTAAAGAAGACATAGATTATATAGATTTAAAAGTTATCCGTGACACGGATGACAATTTAGAGCTATTACAAACACTTGGATATAGTAAAATGCAAATATCAAAAGCTGATAATATATTTTTATTATCTGAAAGAGGTTACTCAAAATTGATTAAGATAATGGATACTGATTTAGCTTGGGAGATTCATGATAAAATAATGGATGAATACTTCAATATGAGAGAACATCTTGTAGATAGTTATATGATTCAAGATTCCATTGAAAGAGCTAAAAGATGGATAGAAGAAGAAAAAGAAAGATTATTACTTAAAGAAACAATTCAAGTTCAACAACCTAAAGTAGAATATCATGATAAAGTATTAAATCCTGACAAATTAGTTACTACAACAGATATAGCGAAAGATTTAGGAATGACAGCACAAGGTTTAAATGTTTTGCTGTATACGAATAAGATAATATATCCAGTTAAAAAAAATGGAAGAACAAAATGTTGGAAACCTTATAAGGATTATCAATGGTTAATACCTGAATATGCAGATTTTAAAATAAGTGAATATGATACACAATTAAAATGGACTGAGATAGGTAGAAAATGGTTGATAGAATTTGTAGAGAGTATTAAGAAGATAAGTTAAATTAAAAATTTAAAATGTACTTTGAAAATTGAATAGTTAATACGAATTTATATATTAACATGGAGGTAGTTAATGGAGGATTTAAAAATAGTAGAAGAAAAAGGAATTATCAAAATATATACAACTGATGAAGATGTTAAGGTTGTAAATGGTAGAGAACTTTGGGAAGGATTAGGAGTTAAACAACAATTTTCAGACTGGATAGAAACAAACTTAAGAAATGTAGATGCTGGTCAAAATGAGTTTTACCTTTTAAAAGGTAAAACCTCTAAACAAGGTGGAAGACCTACAGATGAATACATAATTAAATTAGAAATAGCAAAAGAAATTTGTATGATAGCCGGAATAAGTCCAAGAGCAAGTAAGGAACTTAGAGAAAATTCAAAGAAATATAGAAAGTACTTAATAGAGGTAGAAAAGAAATATCAAAAAATAAAAGAAACTTTAGATACTAGTAAGCTTAGTCCAGATTTACAAATGTTTAAGAGAATATTTGATACAGTAGCAAAACAAGAACTTGAACAAAATCAATTAAAACAAGTATTAAAAGAAACAAAAGAAGAAATACAAGGAATTAGAGAGGTAATTTCATTAAGTCCTAAAAATTGGAGGGATGATACAAATAAGATAATCAAGCAAATAGGTAATAAACAAGGAGAATTTAACTTCATTAGAAATGAAAGTTATGAACTTTTGGATAATCGTTTTGGAGTAGACTTAAAAACTAGATTAAATAGTCAACTGCCACTACCCTAAAGGGTAGTAGCTTGTAAAAGCTAGTTGAATAGCCTGAGTTTACACTACGTTATGTAAGAATATATAGGTACTTTAGGATACTTCTCTAGTCCTAAACTCTACGGTATATCATTAAACATCACTGATGGCAGGTGAAGTGTGGTATATTTAAAACCTTTCATAACATTGGCGAAGAGAGCTTACCACCGTAAGGTGAGGTTAAATTATCTGAAAGGATTATACTATGGTATATGTAATTAATTTTGAAGGAAAACCATTAATGCCTACTACTAATGCAAAGGCTAGAAAATTATTAAAACAAAAGAAAGCTACTGTTAAAAGAGTTAATCCATTTATTATACAATTATTATATAAGACAGATACTGAATATATTCAAACTATAACATTGGGGATAGATAGTGGATATTTAAATATAGGATTTTCAGCTATAACAGATAGTAAAGAATTAATAGTTGGAGAAGTAAAATTGCTTCAAGGTATGAAAGATAGATTATTAGAAAAAAGTCAGTATAGAAGAATTAGGAGGCAAAGGTTAAGATATAGAAAACCTAGATGGAACAATCGAAAAATAAAACAAGGATGGTTAGCACCAAGTTTACAACATAAATTGAATACCCATCTTAAATTTATAGATTATCTTAATTCTATATTGCCTATCAGAAATATAGTAATAGAGGTTGCCAACTTTGATATACAAAAAATTAAAAATCCTGACATATCTGGAGTAGAATATCAACAGGGAGAACAAATGGGCTTTTGGAATGTAAGGGAATATGTGCTTCACAGAGATGGACATAAATGTCAAAATCCTAATTGTAAGAATAAGAGTAAAGAACAGATATTAGAAATTCATCATATTAAGTACAAGAGTGAGGGTGGTTCTGATGCTCCTAGTAATTTAATAACTTTGTGTAATAAATGTCATACATCTCCTAATCATAAAAAGGGTAAATTTTTGTATGATTGGTGTGAAAATGGTAAAAAGGTCAGAGGTTTTAGAGATGCTACATTTATGTCAATGATAAGATGGTACTTATTGGAACAGTTGAAAGAAAAATATACTAACATTAAAGCAACTTATG
>NZ_JAGWDG010000007.1:0-157822 GCF_020658095.1 Clostridioides sp. ZZV14-6009 | reverse complement strand
ATATCTAAAGGTCAAAGAAGAATAAGGAAGCAAAAATCATTGTATCAGCCAAATGACTTGATTAAATATGATGGAAAAGTTTATACAGTTAAAGGCAGTCAAAATGAGGGGCAATATATAGCTTTAAAAGAAATCAAAAAAGTGCCAAATGTAAAACTAATTAAACCATATATATTTAAGAAGGGATTGAATTGGAGTTGTGGATTATGTTAGTAGAAATCATTCTAAGTGTTTGTTATTGGTACATCTGATATTTGTATGTAAATACAGAAAAAACTTGTTAATTAAATTTGGTGATGAAATTAAACATATTCTTAGTAATATAGCAAAAGAAAAAGATTTAATCATAGTGAAATGGAAGTTGATAAAAATCATGTGCATCTATTAGTTAAATATAGACCAACAATTTCTATATTAGAGATAGTAAGATGGTTTAAGCAAATTTCAACTTATAGGATTTGGAGAATTAACAATAACCAATTATATCTTAACAAATATTTCTGGAAGGAAAAAACTTTTTGGTCAGATGGATACTTTGCTTGTAGTATAGGAAATGTTTCTAAAGAAACTATTGAAAGATATATACAAAGTCAGGGATAGGCTTACATCCACTAACCTAAAGGTATAGTGGTTTTACGCCTTAATTTATAAAAATTGAATAAATAAAAACGTATGTGTACTTATCTTAGATAAATTCACATACATTTTTATATTGTTTCATTTTAATAATATTGTTAATATCATTTTAAATTTTTTCTGATATTAATCTTATATTAATTTTGCACTTAAGTCATCATTAATGAATCTTTTATAGACCATCTTTTTATACTTAAGCTACTAATTTATACTATAAATTCTCAACATTCTCATCTAAATCTGCTGGCCATTTAGCCTCTGGATGTTCTTTTGCAAATTTCTTATTCTTATAATGACCTAATGTTAGAAAAGGTATAACTATAGTGAATAGACCAAGATAACCACAATATCCATATCCATACTTAACTATGTTACTTAACCCTGTAAGAGATATAAGCATTGATACTACCATTATTGCACATGCTGTAAATACTCTTCTTTTCATTTTTGAAGAAAGGAAAGAAAGTGCTTTATGGTCTTCAAATCTATTTACAAGACCAAATATTGTAGTTACTCCTGTAGACATCAAACAAAGGAATAGTGCTACATTATAAATTATGTATATAGTGTTATTTCCAGATTGACCTGCAACATAAAGAGTAGGAAGCGTTGTTTGTCCAGCAGCAGTAAATTCTCTATACCATCCCATTAGCATAGTTACAGCAAGCCCCAACGCAACTGCATTCATAGCAAATGAAATTATCATTGCTTTAGTAGCTTCTTTAGAATTTTTAAGAAGTGGTCTTGAACAACTTGCAAGTGTAGGTATAACAACTGATTGGAATCCTGCATAAATAAAAGTATTAAGTATTGGCTTAAAGTATCCAGGTGTGAAGCTTGTTCTGTTTGAGAATATTTCAGATATTTCTGGTACCTTAGCTTTTATACCCACTATAAAAATAGTAAGAGTACATACTAATATAGCTATTGTCATTGCTGTTGCTGCTTTAGATACAAGCATAGCTCCAAATATAGTAAAAATAAGAAGTACAATTCCGATAATAAAGACGGCTATAAAATAATTAATTCCTATACTCTGAAAAACTGCTGCTGCACCTGCTATAACAGCGCTTACAGCTATTAAAACCATTAGATAATAATATATCTCCCATATTATTTCAAGTTTTGGATATGGACTCCAAAGTTCACAAAATAAATCCTTATAATTCTTACAATTATTATTATTATACATTATAATAACTTCTCTCATAGTAGCAGTAAGTATAATCATTGCTAAAATTGCCATGAGTGGTGCAATCCATCCATATTGCACATAATACTGAGTTTCTTGATTTCCTGTAGCAAATCCTCCACCTGCATGCGAACTAAAAAGAACACTTGCAACTCCAAATATAGCTAGAATAGAGCCTGTTGCTTTTGCTTTTTTTACATTTTTTTGCATAAAATCATCCTCTCTAGAAATAATAGTAAAAAATTTATAATTTAACATACATTTGACAAAATAATAACATTTTTGTCAAGTTAATTCAACAGTAATTTTTCTAAAAATTTACAATTTTAATTTTTTTATTTCTAATCAGGTAAATTTCATGCGTTTATTTTATTATTATGAATTAATAATATTTTTATATTATATTTTTTTATATGAAACTGTTTTTATAACGTTAAATTTTTTACAAACGAACTTATGTAATTAGATAATGCTTAACATACCTATAATAGTTATAATCATTTATTACTATATTTGCATTCTTATTGAAATCGTTAAGACTTATATATAAAAATAAATTTATATTTAAAATAATATTGTATTTAGATAAACTAATTTAATTTACTTCTCTTTATATCATCATTATTAATACATAATAAAATTATCTACTAATGAAAATATTAAATAATTAAAAACATCTTTTTTTTTAATTAATACTATACATCTCCTTTTATCTTAAAATAAATACATAATATAAAAAGGGGGGTGTCTCAAAATGAACTTTTTAGTTCATGAGGCACTCTTTTTGTATGAAATCAGATATATTTTCATCATTTCAACAATGAAAAAGAGGCTTATCTCTATTTTGAGACAGCCCCTTTTGCTTTTAATTTATACCTATGTAGTTGTTGTTAATTCCCTTAATTTTTTTGAAACAAACTTATTTTTTTCAAACTCATTATTGGCTTTTCTAAAACTATATAACTTAATTCAAGTCCTATATACTTATAGTTAATCCTACTCCAACTTCATTTACATTTAACATTTCATTCATCTTAGCCTTTACCTTAAAAGAAACACAGTGACAAGGATACAACATGTTTATTTCTTCTTTTTTCAAATATTGAATAGTACTACTTAGTCTATCATCTAATTCAAAAATATGAAAACCACCCAAGATTCCAACAATTCTATTATCACCACATACTTTTTTGGCATATTCCACTATATTACAAATTCCACTATGAGAACATCCTGTAACAATAAAAATACCTTTATCAGTCTTACATGCTATAGCCGAATCATCTAAAACATAATCATCATCCCATAAATTTTCTGATTTATATTTTCCTATTTTTGCTCTTTTTTCAAAGTTATTTATAGAGGGAATCTCTCCTAAGAATATACAATTTTCACTTATCTTAAAAGGTTTACTCTTTGGTTCATACATAAAAGTATTTCTAGCTTTCTCAATAGAAAATGGTGCTCCTATATTATCATCTCCACATTTTTTAGTTTCAAAACAATTAGGGTGTGCTATAAGCTTAACTTTAGATAAATCATATTTATTTTCTAAAAATTGAATACCCCTTGTATGGTCATTATGTCCATGAGAAAAAATAACATGAGTCAAGTCTCCTAAATCTATATCCATTTTTTCAGCATTTGATATAAATACCTCTGAATAGCCTGCATCAAATAAAATTCTATTTCCATCAATCTCAATATAATAACTAACTGCTGGTTCTCCAACAAAGTACCTATCAATATATGTATTATTATCAACGAGAACTTGTATCTGCATCTTTTCCATAATAATCACTCCTTAAATTGTTGTTTAGTTTAATAGTACGATATTACAATGTATTTTACAATTTAATCTCTTCAATTTCATATTAAAAAAGAGAATTCTATAATATAAAATTCTCTTTTTATTAAATTTATTTTCTTTTATAAACTCGTATTATTAGATAGTTTTAAATTAAAAATTTATACATGTTGTATATTCGTATAATTTGATATCTCAGAGTTAACTGTATATAAATCATCAACGCTCAAATCATGTATATCTTTATGACCAGAAATTCTAGCAAAAGTCTTAAGCTCTTCTAAACTAACATTTAAGAAATTTGCCACTCTATTTGCACTATTTTCCATATGTAATCTTTTTCTTAATTCCTCATCTTGAGTAGCTACTCCTACAGGACACTTACCAGAACCACATATACGATATTGTTGACATGCTGCTGCCATAAGAGCAGAACTAGCAATTGCAATTGCATCAGCTCCCATAGCTATGGCCTTAGCAAAGTCAGTAGATATACGAAGACCACCTGTTATAACTAAGTCTATATCTAATCCATGTGTATCTATGTATTTTCTAGCACGATAAAGAGCAAATATTGTTGGAACTGAAGTTGCATCCTTAAGTAACTTTGGACTTGCTCCAGTAGCTCCACCACGTCCATCAATAGTCATAAAGTCAGGTTTAGCATAAGCTATAAATTCCATATCTCTCTCAATGTGCCCAGCTGAAATTTTAATACCAATTGGACGTCCTTCTGAGACCTCTCTAAGCTCATCTACAAGTTTCTTTAAGTCTTCTTTTGATTGTATTTCTTCAAAACAAGATGGACTTATAACATCTTGTCCTACAGGCTTATTTCTAACTTTGGCAATTTCTTCAGTTACTTTTTCACCTGGAAGATGACCTCCCATACCAGGTTTTGTTCCCTGACCAATTTTTATCTCTATAGCATCAGAATTTTTAAGATTTTCTTCAGTTACACTATACTTATTTGGGACATATTCAAAAATATACTTATATGAAGCTTCCATTTCTTCTGGTAATATACCACCCTCACCACTACACATAGCTGTTTTATTTTTAGCTGCACCTTTTGCTAAAGCTATTTTTAATTCTTTAGACAAAGCGCCAAATGACATATGAGAAATATAAACTGGATTTTCTATTACCATAGGCTTTTTTGCTTTTTTTCCTATTATTGTTGTTGTATTTACTTCATCATGTTCATTTAGAGGTAATGGATTTAATTGAGCTCCCATAATTAAAATATCATCCCAAGAAATTACTGGTAGTTTAGTTTTCATAGGCTCTATTATAGACTTTCCTGTAACAGCCATTTCATGAATTATATCCATATGTTGCTCAACTTCATCATCTCTTCTTAAATATGTATTTAAATAATTTAAATCACCTGTTTTTTCACTATTTACATCAGATTTTTCTTGAACAGATGCTTCTATTTTATTTTCTTTATTTTCTTCACCTTCAAAATACACAGTACTTATTTTTCCAAAATAACTACGACCTTTTGTACATACAGGACATGTCCAGTCTTCACTTAACTCATCCCATGTTTTATCATTTTTAGATTCATCATAAATATATCCACAAACACTACATTTATAAATTGACATATTATTTTCTCCTTATACTCTATTAATCTCAAAACAAATAAAAAAAACAAATTAAGATTTGAAATTATATAAATTTATAGGAGGCTATTTTTATAGAAATAAATTTCTATTTTTTAGCCTCCTTTTTAATTCAGTTTATTTAAATATTACAATTCAGCTTTCCATAATCCATGTAAATTACAATAAGCATATGCAGATACTACTTTATCATCATCATTCAAAGCAAATTTAACTACAGGCTCTCCATCTACTGCTAGACATTTACGTTGACCACCTTGTTCAGTCATAAGATACACCCATGCTATATGATGTTCTTTAGTCATTGGATGAGCAACACTACTTACTTTAACAGTAACATTATTTCCGTCTACTTCAATCACAGGCACATGTTTTTCAACTGCTGCATCTGTTGTATTAGGAACAAGCTCTTTCATAGGCTTTCCACAACATAAAACAGGAACACCTGCACTGTGTATCATCCCTATAAGATTACCACAAGTCTCACATATAAAAAATCTTTTTTCACTACACATAAACTCACCTCATTAATTATTTTTAGAATTTGAAAAGTTAACCTACTTGGCTACACTTTCTACAATTATTACAAATCCCTTTAAAACTTATGTTATAAGATGTTATTTTTATGTCTGTTTCTTCTGATATTGATTCTTTTAAATTGCTAAGAATTTCAGATTCTAAATCGTACACCTCTCCACATACTTCACATATAATATGATAGTGATTTTCTGTTCTACCATCAAATCTATCTGGATTTCCTGGAATACTAACTTTTTTTATAAAACCATGTTCTGTTAGCTGAGCTAAATTTCTATACACAGTCCCTAAGCTTAAACTCGGATTATCTTTTTTTAGATTTTCATACAAACAATCAGCAGTAGGATGAACTGGATTATTTAATATTTCATTTAAAATCAGTTCTCTTTGTTTAGAAAATTTCATAGTTAACATTCCTTTTTAATTATAATAATTTTTAATAGTTTTCAGCTTTTATATTGAAATAAGCCTTTGGATGGTCACATACAGGGCATTTTTCTGGTGCTTCAGTACCTACATACACATGACCACAGTTTTGACATTGCCAAACAACTTCTTCTTCTCTTTTAAAGATTTTTCCTTCATTTAGGTTTTCTAAAAGTTTTAAGTATCTTTCTTCATGTTCTTTTTCTATTCTTCCAACAGCTTCAAATAAATAAGCTATTTTGTCAAATCCTTCTTCTCTAGCTTCTTTAGCAAATGTTGCATACATGTCAGTCCACTCATAATTTTCACCTGCTGCTGCATCTTTTAAATTTTCTTCTGTTGAAGGCATTCCATCATGTAAAAGTTTAAACCATAGTTTAGCATGTTCCTTTTCGTTGTTAGCAGTTTCTTCAAATATAGCAGCTATTTGATTGTACCCTTCTTTTTTAGCTTTTGATGCATAGTATGTATATTTATTTCTTGCTTCTGATTCCCCTGCAAATCCTGCCATTAGATTCTTCTCTGTTTTAGTTCCTTTTAAGTTCATAATTAATTCCTCCCTTTTTAATAATAGTAATGATTACTATTTCTATATTTATATAATATATTAATTTCCACTTTTTGTCAACTATATATAATATTATTTTTTTTATTTAAATATTCTCATTTTCTAATATATTATTTAGCATATAATTTTTAGAATTATATGCTGTATGTAACATACTTTCTGCTAAATCAGAAAGTGGACTTCCATAAAATTCTTTATAAACTTGTTTTATATCTAGATTTTCATAGCTAGATTTTATTTTTATAGTATTATCCTTATTATACAGACCAGCTATACGCTTAAACCTAATCATATCTGTGACTTCAAAAGATGTTTTTGGCTGACCTGCCCCACTTATACATCCACCTCTACATGTCATGACCTCTATAAAATCATATTTATGTTTATTATCATTCATACTCTCTATTAGACTTTTAGCATTAGCAGTACCATGTATTACTGCTACATTTATGACTTTATCAGCTACTTTAACTTCTGCCTCCTTTATTCCATCAATTCCTCTAATAGGAGTGAAATTTAGTATATTTTGAGGAGGTTGCTCTCCTGTAATTAGATAATAGGCAGTTCTTATAGCTGCTTCCATAACTCCACCAGTATTGCCAAATATAATTCCTGCTCCACTTCCTCTACCTAGTAAATCATCATATGATGAATGCTCTAGATTTTCAAATGAAATTTCTTCTTCTTTTAACCACTTTGCTAATTCTTTAGTTGTAATCACATAGTCCATATCACGTATGGATTCATCTTTATAGTATTTTCCTGAATCATTCATTTCTGGTCTTAATATTTCATATTTTTTAGCTGTACATGGAGTTACAGCTACATTTACAATTTGTTTTGGATTAAGACCTTTCTTTTTAGCAAAATACGTTTTTATCGTTGGACCTTGCATACCTATTGGACTTTTAGCAGTAGATAAATTTGGTATCAGTTCTGGATAAAATGTTTCTACAAACTTAACCCAAGCTGGACAGCAACTTGTAAATTGAGGTAGTGATTTATCATTCTTTGTTATACGCTCTATTAATTCAGATGCTTCTTCCATAATGGTTAAATCAGCTGAAAATGTAGTATCAAATACATAATCTGCCCCTAATTTTCTTAAAGCAGAAACCATCTTTTCCTCAACATATGTACCAGGTTCCATACCAAATTCTTCACCAAGTGCAACTCTTACAGATGGGGATGTACTGAATATAACTATTTTTTCTGAATCATTAATAGAACTTTTCACTTTTTCATAATCATACACTTGTGTAATTGATTCAACTGGACATACAACTGCACATTGCCCACAATGGATACAGATGGCATTATCTCCTGTCTTATCTAAGTCATACATTTTCCCTACAGCGATTTCTTTCTCACAAACAGTTCTACACTGACCACATTTTACACATTTTGATTCATCCCTAAGTATTGCAGGATTATCCTTTTCAATAGGAATTCTAATTTCAGTAAATGAGTGTTTCATCTAATCTTTCTCCTTATAATTGTGACTTTCTAGTAATTACGCTTTAATTTTCAATATTAATAACGATTACTGTTATTATTTTAGATTATATACCATATTTTGTCAATTTCGGTTTTTGTTTATTCTCTCTTTAAATATTTTAAAATATTTTCTAGAACCAAATATAGTTTAATCTTAAACATTAAAATTAGTTGTCTCAAGGTTGACATACCTTTTGAGTACATACCAATAAATTAGTTTTCTATTACAGATATGTCATTTCCATAATCTTGGATTAAATGTTTTGATATTCCTGTTTTATTACACATAAAAATGTGTACCTCCTATTTTGATAATTGGATTAATACCCTGCTTATCACCATTTTTTAGAAGAATACACATTTTATTTTATAGACTCGATTTTACGGACTTGATAAAAATTTTAATTTTTCTATATCAATTATTTTGATACTTCCTCTTGAAAGTTCTACTATTTTATCATTTTCAAACCTCTTAAGCATTCGACTTATAGCTTCTCGGGCGGAGCCTAAATTGTTAGCTATAGTATCATGAGTTATATTAATGTTTATAGAATCATTTAAATAGTATTGGTCTATTAAAAAATTAGCTACTCTACTATCTAAGCTAAAAAATACAACTTGCTCAAGAACCCACATAATTTGAGACAATTTATCTTGAGTTAAAGTAAGAAAGAAGTTTTGTATGCTAAGATTGTTACTAGAAATTTCTTTGAAAAATTTACTATCAATTATAATAACTGAAGAATCTTTTTCCGCTTCTAAATTGATATCATAAGTAAGATCTTGATATACACAAGAAGAAGATAACATACAAATATCACGTTCAAACAATTTAAAAAGAGTAATTTCTTTACCTGAATTTGAAGTCATAAAACTTCTAAGCTGACCATTTAAAACTACTACTATTCCAGTACAGGCTGAATTTTTAGAATGAACTAGTTCACCTTTATTATATTTTTGAATATAACTTGCTGAAATTAAATCTTTTACTTCACTTTCAGATAAATCATTGAAAAATGGTAGTTTATCTTTAAAATACGATTCTATATTTATATGACTCATATTAACACATCCTAATTAATTATTTTTTTATTATAGAATTTGGAAGTAGTAGAGAACCACCCATAAATAAGACTCCAGTTATAAGTAATCCCGTAAATCCTAAATTGAATAATGATGGAAACTCTGGTGATAAATTAAATAAGGTTAATTTACTCATATCTAAGCTTGAAATTAATCCAATTGATTTTAGAGAAGCATATGACATCGAAAATGCAAATGCTCCAGTAAGTCCACCTAAAATAGTACTAATTGCTTTTTTTAAGTTATCTCCTGATGCTGCACCAACACAAGTACCAGGACAAGTGCCAGCACTTCCAAATCCTAACCCAAATATAATCCCTCCAAGTATAACACCAGTGTTCATAGTTTTAATACTTAAATGATCTAAGTTAAATATTCCTATTAAGTTTGCTAAATATAGGAGTACACTTGAAAAACCTATCGCAAATAATATAACTTTAGCTAAATGTAAATCTTCTAATCTTAACATAGATAATAATTTTTTTGGGCTTGTAGCTCCAACTTTATATAAAGCGTATCCGAAGAATGCTCCAAGTAATATGGCAAGTAATATTTTCATATTATTTTCTCCTAACTTCTTATTAATATTTGAATTTCTTAACTAAAATAGCAGTTGGTATAGCAACAGCAAATACAACACCTGCAAATACATATCCACTAACACTTGATTGCATCATACCACTCATCATATGGCCACTAGTACATCCATCGGCTAATCTAGCTCCATATAATAGTAAAAATCCACCCATAAAGCTAGGCAAGTATTTTTGTATAAAGTTTTTATTTGTATTTACCTTACATATATCCTCTGAATATAGCTTATTTTCTTTTTTATTCCTAGTTGCATGACCTATAAAACTACCTAAGGGTATTGCTAGTACAAATATAAAATCATAATTAATAGGATTTTTTATTGATTTAGCTAGTTTACCATCTGATTTATCATAATACTCATTTGTACTTTTATATCCAGTTTCTCTTTCATTATCTTCTTGTATTATCCCTTGGTCCATAGAGCTATGAACTATACCTGATAGAACTGAAAATTGGGTAGATACTCCTATTGGCTTAATTAATAAAACTGATATAAAAAATGATAACCCTAATATAATTGCTCCTTTTAACCATTTTTGATTATTCATGATTACCTCCTAAAATATTGTAATACTATTTTACTTTTTCTTTGATATATAGCTCGATATTCCACCTTTTAAGTTATAAACACTATTAAATCCATTTCTAGATAATATTTTTGCAGCAGAATTACTTCTTGCACCTGATGCACAATAAACAACTATAGTAGAATTCTTATATAAATCTAAAGTGTTTAATTTAGATTTTAATTCATGTACAGGTATATTTTTAGACTTTGGAATATTGAAAGTACTGTATTCTCCTGATGTTCTAACGTCTAATATTAATGTTTTTTTGTTATTTTTTAAAAGTATGTTTAATTCCATACCATCAATATTCTCATGTTTACTGCCTTTGAAAAGTTCTGAAAAAAAGCTCATATTAATTTCTCCTTTCTAATTATAAGTTTTGATTGCGGTTGATATTTTTTATTATAGTTTAAAAAAACAAAAAGTTATGTGATTAAGTTACAGATTAAAACATGGATTTAGAATATGATAAAGATGTGTTAAAAAAATATCATAAATTTTACAATATATAAAAAGGAGATACTTTTATGAATAAAAAGATTATTATAGTAGGTGGAGTTGCAGGGGGAGCATCAACTGCGGCTAGATTAAGACGTTTAGATGAAAAGGCTCAAATTATAATGTTTGAAAAAGGTGAATATATATCATTTGCAAATTGTGGTCTTCCATATTATATAGGAGGAAGCATAAATGAAAGAGAAAAGCTAATAGTTCAAACTGTAGAAACAATGAGTTCAAAGTTTAATTTAGATATAAGAAACTTAAGTGAAGTTATAAAAATAGATAAAGAAAATAAAAGTGTAAGTGTAAAAAACCACAAAACAGGTGAAACGTATGAAGAAAGTTATGATGTATTAGTACTTTCTCCAGGAGCCAAGCCTATAAAACCACCTATTTCAGGTATAAATGAATGCAAAAACTTATTTACACTTAGAAATATACCAGATACAGATAAAATAAAAACATATGTAGATAATAATAAACCAAAACATGCAGTGGTTATAGGTGGAGGGTTTATTGGTCTTGAAATGGCAGAAAATCTTCATGATAAAGGTATAAAACTTACTTTAGTAGAAGCAAGTGAACAAGTTATGGCACCATTAGATATAGAAATGGTAAGTGTGATACATGATCATTTAATAAGTAAAGATATTGAGTTGATTTTAAAAGACGGAGTTAAATTTTTTTCTGAAAATGGAAATAAAGTAATATTATCCAGTGGAAAAGAAATAAAAACAGATATGATAATACTATCTATTGGAGTTAAGCCAGAAACAACTATAGCGAAAGAAGCAGGACTTAAGTTAAATGAAAGAGGAGCTATAATAGTTGATAATTATATGAAAACCTCTGATGAGAATATATATGCACTTGGAGATGCGGTAGAGATAACTGATTTTATAAATAAAAAACCTACAATGATTCCCTTAGCTTGGCCAGCAAATAGGCAAGGAAGATTGGTAGCTGATAATATATGTGGAAGAGATATTACTTACCAAGGAACATTAGGTTCATCAGTAGCAAAAGTATTTGATTATACAGTTGCTACTACTGGAAATAATGAAAAAACATTAAAAAGAATAGGTCTAGATTATAAAGCTATTCATATACATCCGGGATCTCATGCTGGATATTATCCAGGAGCATTTCCTATATCTCTTAAGATGACTTTCGACCCTAAGACAGGAAAGATTTTTGGAGCTCAAGGAGTTGGAATAGAAGGAGTTGAAAAACGTATAGATGTATTAGCTACAGCAATAAAAGGTGGTCTTACTGTATTTGATTTACCAGATATAGAAACCTGCTACGCTCCACCATATAACTCAGCTAAAGATCCAGTTAATATGTTAGGATATTATGCATCAAATATTATAGAGGATCTGGTTGAGATAGTACAATGGAATGAAGTTGACAATATAATAGCTGATAGTGGTGTAATAATAGATGTAAGAGAAGAGTTTGAATTAGCTACTGGAAAAATTCCAAATTCTATGCACATACCATTAGGTCAGCTAAGAGATAGACTAAATGAAATACCAAAAAATAAAAAGTTATATGCTACTTGCCAAATTGGACTTAGAGGATATGTTGCTTGTAGAATACTTGAACAACATGGGCTTAAGTGTATTAACATAGATGGTGGAGTAAAAACATATTTAGCAGTAAAAAGAGCAGAAGAAAGCATAAATAAACAGAATAAAAGTGAGAAAATAAATACAAATAGTGAGGATTTTGATATGGATATGGAAAACATAGATATAGCAAAAATAGATGCTAATGTTACACTAGATGCATTTGGACTTCAATGCCCAGGACCAATAAGAAGAGTATTTGAAGAAATCAACAAAATGCAAGAAGGTCAAATATTAGAAGTTAGAGCAAGCGATCCAGGATTTAGCAGGGATATACAATCTTGGTGTGAAAAGACAAGAAATACATTAATGAAGGCTGAGTTTGATAAGACAAAGAAAGCATTTGTAGCATATATTAGAAAAGGACTAACTGTATTAAATGTAAATCCATCTTGCAATATAAATCAAAGTGATAAAAATGGAGCAACACTAGTAGTATTTAGTGGAGATTTAGATAAGGCTATAGCGTCATTTATAATTGCAACTGGAGCTGCATCTATGGGTAAAGAGGTAACTATGTTCTTCACATTCTGGGGACTTAATATATTAAAGAGAAAAGATAAGCCGAATGTATCAAAAGATACTATGGAAAAAATGTTCGATATTATGTTACCATCTCATACAGATAAATTACCATTATCTCAAATGAACATGGCTGGAATGGGACCTAAGATGATAAACCAAATAATGAAAAAGCACAACGTTGATGACTTAGATACTTTAATAAAAAATGCTATGGATATGGGTGTAAAAGTTGTGGCATGTACGATGAGTATGGATTTAATGGGAATAAAGTCAGAAGAGTTTATAGATGGTGTTGATTTAGGAGGAGTAGCTTCATATTTAGGTGCTACTGAAGATGCTGGATTGAATCTATTTGTATAAGTTTAAATTAAAAATATATTTGTGATATTATCACAGATATATTTTTTTATTATCATAAAATATAAACATCTTATCAAGACAATAAAAATTATGGAGGATATACAAATGGCACAAGCACTTAATAATAGCAATTTAACAAGGATGTAGAAAAAAATGAGGTTGCTGTAGTTGACTTTTTTGCAATAGCGAATTTCTTGTATTTACATAAAAGAGAGTATCTCATTTATGATTTTCAAAAATCATTTTAAGACACTCCCTTTCTATATTTTTAAGATTAATTTAAATCTATTAAAATTTCATTTACTATAGATTTTGCATCACTTATTATATATTTTGGATCAACCTCATAAAACTCCCTATCTATAAATCTATCAATCTTTTCTATACTCTCTATAGAATCACTTGTAACAAATAACACTATAGATGCATCTTCTATATCATATATAGAAAGTTCATTTTTTATACTTCCATCACTTTGAATTTCATAAACTAAGTCAAACCCTAAAATATTTGCAGCTTCTTTAAGAGAATTTGAACTTTTTTCACTTTCACAAACTGCTACTATCTTTTTATTCATATTTCAGATACCTCACTAATTCTACTCCGGTACAATCATCACTATACACTTTGCTTGTTTAACTACACTTGCTGTTACTGAACCTATCATTCTTGTTAGACCTTTTTTAGTAGATTTTGTCATAACTATAATATCTACATTATCTTCTTTTGCTTTTCTAATTATTTCATCTCCTGGATAACCAAAAGTAAAATGAACTTTAACATCATACTCTCCCATTATCTCTGCTGCTCTGTCCAGGATTCGTCTTCCTAAGTTTTCAGAATTCTTTATCTCTTCAGCTAGGGATATGCCATCAATAAATACTAGTTCTTTTACATTCATTATTTCCACTTCGACTTCATCTTTTTTGAATATTCCTTGTATAAATTCCAAAGAATGCATACTTCTTTCTGTTCCATCAATTGGTACTAATATTTTCTTTTTATTCATGTCACATCTTCCTTTCTTACTTTAGAATAATTAAGTAAAATATATATTTTAAGCTATAAAAATATATAATAAATCTTTACTCTAGGAATAAATATTAATAATATATATAATAATTTTAATATTTATTATTGTGTTAATTTTATAATATTTGACTAATAGTGTCAATGAACAAAATTGTAATTAAAAAAATAAAGGGTATTAAACCGTAAAAGCATTTTCTCTCAACAAATCCCTTAAAATTTCCTCTGGAACAGGTTTAGAGAAATAATACCCTTGTAAATATTCACAATTCATAGACTTTAAATCTTTAGCGTATTCAATGGTTTCAACACCTTCTGCTACAGGTTTCATATTTAATTTATTTATAAGCGATATAATAGTTTCAACTGTGAGCTTATGCTTACTATCTTCATTCATAGACCAAATCAGACTCTTATCTAACTTAATTACTGAAAATGGTAAGGAAAGCATATTCGTAACTCCAGAATAACCAATTCCAAAATCGTCAAGTGCAAATTTAACCCCTAAATCAATTAATTTTTCCATGGTCTCTCTAATTGTATTAAATGAACCTGATGCCACAGTTTCTGTAATTTCAAATTTAAATTTAGTTGGTGACACATTGTATTTTTTCATAATATTAAACAAATCATCAGCCAAATTCTTCTGCATACATTGTACTACAGAAAGATTAACAGCTATGGTGTCTAGCTTTAAATCTTCAAAATCATCACTAGCTATAAATTTACATACCTTCTCAAAAACCACTAACCCAATTGAATTAATAAGACCTGTCTGCTCTGCAATTGGTATAAATTCATCTGGTGGTATAAACCCTAGTTCTTTATGTTCTAGCCTAATCAAAGCCTCAGCTAAAGCAAATCTATCTTTACTAGTAGAAAATATAGGCTGATAATATACATCAAAACCATCATTTTCTAGAGCTTCTTTCAAACAATTTTTTATTATATGTTTTTTCTTTATCTTTTCACTTATAGACGCATCTGCATAAATAACTTGTCTTGATTCAGAGCGTTTTGCTTCATGTATAGAGAAGTCAATTGCAACTATAACATCTTCTGTCGTTTCAGCATTTTCTGGAAAAGAAACAGCTGCAATACTAGTTGATAAATTAAAACTTATTTCTTCTATTAGCCATGGTTTTTTAAATCTTTCTTTTATCTCATTGATAATTGTCTCTGGAGATATTCCTAACTGACTATTAACAACAATAGAAAATATATCTCCTCCTATTCTATATACATGATTTACATCATGAATATGAATCAAATATTTCCCAACTTCTTTTAATGCAATATCTCCATTTTTAGTCCCAAAAGTTTCATTCATAAATTTGAAATCATCAAGAGCAATTGTAATAATAAATCCTGACTGTTCAGTATTTATATTTAAATCTAGTTCTTGAATAAAGGATTGTCTATTAAGTACACCAGTAAGGTCATCAATGATAAGACCTCGATTCTGCATAGAAAGATATGTCAAAAGTAAACTACATGCACATGCTGTTCCTGTAAGAAGATACTGTAAAAAAATCGCTTGTAAAATAATTGCTATAACTGAAACTATAAGAAAACCTCTAATAGCCCATATTTTAGATTCATGCATTGCTTTTTTGTATTTAAAAGATAAAAATGCCGAATATATTGCATAAAAGAAAAATGATAAAAAAGTTGCAGTATATCCATAGCCACGAACATAACCTGTTTCTTTTGACAATCCAAATAAAATGTGTGTAAAAGGATTAGTTATAGATAAAATTATGCAAATTATAAGTGGTATAGATAAAAATAAAAGCTTTTTTTTCATATATCTAATATCCTGATAAATAATAGCCATGACATAAAATAATACAAGAGCCGCTGGTATCGGCAATAAAAATAAATATATTTGATTCAATAAACCAGTCAAAAAAATTGGAAGTTTATTTATATTATTTAGACAAAGTGAGCCTAAAACATTTGAAATTATGAATAAAAATGAACAAATTAAAAGTGCACAGTATATTTTATTTTGTAAAGTAGGTATAAATTTACTTTTAAAAAAGTATACCATCAAAAAAACAACTATAATTGCAGAAAAAATTTCATATTCTATATGCCATACCATAAACTTACCTCACTATTATTGTTTAATTTTCACTATTTTATTTAATATAATATGTTTACAATCATATTATAATTCATATTGATAGCATATTGAGTAATTTTATGGAAAATTTTTATTTGTATACAATTTTTACCTTAAATCCTCATTAAAGCATTAAACTTATCTCAAGCATTGTTATGTATATAGAAATTAAGCAAATAATTCTTTTGCTTTTGTAGCAATTCTTTCTCCAAATATTACAGCTTTTTCGTCTTGTATTTCTGGCCCTTCAATTGAATGTACATGTCCTAAATGTATAAATGGTTTTCCTAAAGAACCACCTCCAGAGTACACAAGCATTCCCTTAACCATTAAATGCCCTACTATAGTAAGAATTGCAACATCAGGACCGCCACAGACATAGTCACATGTAGCAAAAACTGCTCCCAACTTGCCAGCTAGATTTATCTTTTTTGAATCCTCATCAAACCATTTTTTTACTTCCCAAGTTGTATTAGCTAAATATGTTGGTGTTCCAAATATTACTGCTTTACTTTCATTTAAATACTCTGTATCAATACTATCAAATCTCATAAGTCTAACTTCTATTCCTTCTACATTTTTAGCACCATCTTCTATTAACTTAGCTACTCTTTCTGTGTTTCCACTTCTTGTTTGATATAATATTGTAATTTTCAATTTCAATCCCCCCTTAATGTGTAATAAAAACAATTTATTATATGTCAAATTATAGCACTTATTTTACTATCCTACAAAGGACTATCCAATTATTTTTTAATTAACTATTTTATATTAAAAAATCCCCAAACTCACCTTTAACTTGTTTATTTCAATCTCAACTATATCTGATATATCTTCAAAAGACATGCCTCTATCATGAAGTTTTCCTGCAATTTTGATTTTTGCATTTTCTTCTCCTTTTTTAATCAAAGCTCTATTTTCTTTTTCTATTACATTTCTAACATATCTTTTTGCAAATGGCTCATTCCCGTCGCATAAATCTTTATATTTTTCTTTATCTCCTTTGACAAAACTAAGTGCTCTTTTATCTTGTTTAACAGCCTCTGTACAAATTTCTTCTGTTTGTTCTTTCACAAATTTTAGAGCCATTCCATATTGTCTCACTGCTTTCAAGCATATTCCAACAGTCTGTTCCTTTACAAATTCTAAAGCCATACCATTTTGTCTCACTGCTCTTAAGCATATTGTTTCTGTCTGATTTTTTACAAACTTCAAATCAAGCCCATTTTGTCTTACTGCCTCCATGCATATTTCTTCAGTCTGATTTTCCACCCATTTTAAATTATAACTACATTGTTTAACTGCTTCCATACATATTTTATCTGTTTGATTTTTTACTCTTGCTAATCCAAACTCACTATTTCTAACTGCTTCTATACATATTTCTTCTGTTTGCTCTTTTACAAATGCTAAGGCTGTACCATTTTTTTCAACAGCTCTTAAACATAATTCTTCTGTCTGATTTTCTATATATTTTAATGCTGTTCCATCTTGGCTAAGTGCTAACATACATATTTCTTCTGTTGGATCTTCCACAAATTCTAACATTCTCCAATCTTGCTTGACTGCTTCCATGCAAATTTTTTCTGTTTGATTATCAACACATTTTATCGCATTACAATTTTGTTTAACAGCCTCCAGACATATCTTTTCTGTTTGATTTTTTATGTATATTAAATTTAACCCATTTTGCTTTACTATTTCTAAATATTCGTCTTCTGTTTTATTGTCAAAGTCATTGTTATCTATTGATTCAAATATATCATTTTTATTCTCTTGCATATCTTGAACTCACTCCTTATAAATTTTATAAAATTCAATAAATTTACTCTTATTTTTATTCTATCAAATAATATAAGAATTTTTCAGTCTTGTTTTTTTTTATAAAATCATTTGTATGTTAAAAAATAAATTAATTGCTTCAATTCCAGTATACAATACCCAAAATATGTGGTATATTTTAACTATAATATATTTTTATATATTACAGTTGAGATATTTAAAGTTAAATTTATATAAAATATCTTTATTTATATATCATTTAGATTGGATATATTTTTTATTTTCTTTTTTAGTTTTTCGGGTTAGTAAGGGGTTAGTAATTTAGATTTTCATAGGAAATTATTTTTAAAATTAGTTTTTATTTATAGCTAATTTATTTATGTTGTAATTAAATAAAACTAAATATAATTTAAATAATTCCTTGAGATAAATTTAATAAAACTTAGAGTCCTTATCTAAGCTTAAAATACTAAAATTATTAGGAGGATATAAATTATGGACCAAATTAAGCGCTTACACGAATTGCAACAAAAGTCATACTTAACTAAAGAAGAGTTTGAGGAGTTAAAAAACAACACATATATTGAAAAATTTGAATTGAGAGATGAATGTGACAACTCTTATATTTATAATTTTTACACTAATGATAAATGTAATGATATAAAGTTTATAAAATCACAATTTATTGTTACTCTTATAAAAAACGGTTTCTTATGTGATTGTGGTGGTGTATTTAGACAAAAGAAAATAGTTGATGAATATGATTACGGATATAATGCTATATATAAATGTGATTCTTGTGGAAAAGAACTTGATAAAGAAGTAGAAAATTATGATTAAATAACAAAAGAACTATTCAAAACAGTTTTTATAAATGTTAGATAAAAGTCACTCTAATTTTGAACGATACCCCTCTTAGGAGACAGTTAAAATATGTAAAACTGTCTAAAACTAGGAGGGTTTTGTTATGTCCAAAATTAATTAATCTTAATTAAAGTCATCTTAATTGTTTAATTCAATTTCATACTTTTTTATTTTCTTATACAAAAGACTTTTGTGTATTCCCATAACCTCTGCTGCCTTAGAACATTTCCAATTGTACTTCCTTAACACATCAATAATTAAACTCTTCTCATAATTTTCAACCATTTCATGAATTGAGCAATTACTATCCACATTACATTGAGCCACTCTGCTGATATTATCCATTTTAGATGGAAGGTCACACATCATAATGACCATATCATCACTTACAGCATAGGCGCTTTTTATTACATTTTGTAGTTCTCTTATATTTCCTGGCCAAATATAGTTAATAAAACAATTTTTAACCTTATCACTTAAAACCTTCAATTCCTTATATTCAACATTTAATTTATTTAATATATAATTTGCTAGCAATAAAATATCATCTTGTCTATCCTTTAATTCCATCATATGAATATTTATTACATTTAACCTATAGTATAAGTCTTCTCTAAATAATCCCTCTTCAACCATTTTACTTAAATTCTTTCTTGTAGCAGAGATTACTCTTACATCTATCTTTATAGTTTTAAGACCTCCAACTGGTTCTATCTCACTTTCCTGAAGAACTCTTAAAAGTTTTGCTTGCATGGTCAAAGGCATGTCACCTATTTCATCTAAGAAGATTGTACCATTATTCGCAACTAAAAATTTACCTTTTTTGCCGCCTTTTTTTGCTCCTGTAAAAGCTCCTTCGTCATACCCAAATAGCTCTGATTCTAATAATTCTTCTGGTATTGCAGCACAGTTTATACTAACCATGGGTTTGTCTGACCTACTGCTATTATTGTGAATTGCTCTAGCAAAAACTTCTTTACCTGTGCCAGTTTCACCTGTTAAAAGAACTGAGAAGTTCGTTTTAGAAGCTTTCACACCTGTTTTCTTAAGTTCTATGAAATCTCTATTTTCACCTATGAGCTTGTCAAAACCACAGTTATCCTTAAACTGTTCTTTATAATATTGGAGCTCCATATATTCTGACATTAACTTTTTAGCTACATCAAAGGATTGCAATCTAAATTTAACTTGAGCTACTCCTGCAACTACTTCTCCATTGTCATTTTCCACATAAGACCTACTTACTATTACACTTTTTTCTTTTGTATTTCCACCTGAGTAATGATGTATAGCTCCTTCTTCACAATACTTATCTCTCATAATGTCTAGCATTTTTGTATTTGGTATAATACTTTGTATATTGTGTCCTATTATATCGTCTCTTTCTTTCCCTAAGAAGTCACAATATTTATCGTTAATATCTATGATTACTCCATCTTTATTTACAACAATAAAACCATCATCAGTCATGGATAACACTCTTGCAAATATATCCTTATACCAGTGCTCTTTCATTGTTTCATCCCTCCACTATAACCTTCAGCAAAAATAATAAGTCTTACAATACAATATTATAAGACTTACCATTCTATGTATTCAATGTTTTCTAGAAGTTACCTATTTAATGATTCTATTATTTCAGGTAGAATTTCATATAAATCTCCTACAATTCCATAGTCACATATACTGAAAATAGGGGCTTTGGAATCTTTATTTATAGCAACTATATATTTAGAATCACTCATACCTGCTAAATGCTGTATTGCTCCAGATATCCCACATGCAATGTATAACTCTGGTCTAACAGTAGTTCCTGTTTGTCCCACTTGATGAGAATGCTCTATCCACCCTGAATCTACTGCCGCTCTTGAAGCACCAATCTCTGCCCCCAATTTATCCGCCAATTCTTTTATTAGTTCAAATCCTTCTGCCTTCTTTAATCCTCTTCCTGCTGATACTATTATTCTAGCATCAGTTAGATTTATGGATTTCTTTTCTTGTGGAAGCATTTCTACTAATCTAGTTCTAATCATTTTTTCATTAAGTTCTGGAGTAATAACCTCTAAAACTCCAGCCTCTGATTCACTTCTTACAGCTTTTGCCATAACCCCTGGACGAACTGTTGACATCTGTGGTCTATTTTTTGGACAAACAATAGTAGCCATTAAATTTCCACCAAAGGCTGGTCTTGTTTGTAATAACTTATTATCCGTTGAATCTATTTCAAGTTTTGTACAGTCAGCAGTTAGACCTGTTCCAACTTTACCTGCAATTCTAGGTGCGATATCTCTTCCTATAGAAGTAGCTCCAACTAGTACAACCTCTGGCTTTTTCTCTTCAATTAAACCTGCTATTGAAATTGCATATCCATCAGTTGTGAAATCTTTAAGAAGAGGGTCGTTGATATAATATGCTTTATCAACACTATAGTGAAGTAACTCCTTTACTTCTTTCTCTACTTCATATCCAGCTATTACAACTGCAAGCTCTTTTCCTAATTGGTCAGCAAGCTTTCTTCCCTCACCAATAAGTTCTATAGTAACAGGATTGATTTTGCCTTCCCTTTGCTCTCCTATTACCCAAACGCCATTATAATCATTTAAATTTATACCTTGATTAACTTTTGCTCTCATCATCTTAACACTCCTATACTAGTTTCAAATCGAATAGTATTTCTACTAATTTCTCAGCTTTTTCCTTTTTATTTATACCTTCGATTATTTCATTATGCTTGTCTTTAACTGGTACAAAAGACTTGTAAACATTTGTAGGTGAACCCTTTAATCCAATTTGAGTTGTATCAACAGCTAAGTCTTCAAGTGTTAACACAGTAATCTTTGCATCTCCATTATTATAAGCTCCTAAGATTCCTTTGACACTTGGATATCTTGGATTATTTAACTCTTTTATAGCAGTTAGTAAAACTGGCATCTTTGCTTCTATTAAATAATCTCCTGTCTCTGTATAACGAGTTACTAGTAATTTATCATCTTGAACCTTTACTTCTTTTGCATAGGTAACCTGTGGTACCCCTAAGAATTCTGCAACCTCTGGTCCAACCTGAGCTGTATCTCCATCTATAGCTTGTCTTCCACAGAATATTACATCATACTTTCCAACCTTCTCTATAGCAGCAGCAATAATTGTAGATGTGGCCCAGGTATCTGAACCACCAAAAGCTCTATCTGAAATTAAGTATGCTTCGTCAGCGCCCATTGCCAAAGCTTCTTTTAAAGCACTTTTAGCCTGAGGAGGTCCCATGCTTATAACCTTAATCACTGCTCCCAGTTCATCTTTTATTTTTAAAGCTTCTTCTAAAGCATTTCTATCATCTGGATTGATTATACTTGGTACACCATCTCTTATTAGGGTACCTGTCTCTTTATTTATTTTAACTTCATTAGTATCTGGAACTTGCTTTAAGCAAACAACTATATTCATGCTCTTCCTCCTATCCTAGTACTGCTCTTGAAATAACAACCTTGTGTATTTCTGAAGTACCTTCATAAATTTCTGTTATCTTGGCATCTCTGTACATTCTCTCTAATGGATAATCCTTCATATATCCATATCCTCCATGGATTTGAAGAGCTAGGTTTGTAACCTCTCTTGCAGTACGTGACGCATTGTATTTTGCCATAGCAGCTTCTTTAGTATGTTTTTCTCCTCTAGCTTTTAAGTCTGCAGCATAATATACCAACAACTTTGCTGATTCCACCATAGTCGCCATATCTGCTATATACCATTGAATACCTTGCAAAGCTGAAATTGGTTTGCCAAACTGAACTCTTTCTTTAGAATATTTGATACTTTCTTCTAAAGCCCCTTCAGCAATTCCTACAGCTTGAGCTCCAACTCCAATTCTTGCTCCATCTAGGCAAGTCATAGCTATGTTAAAGCCTTTTCCTTCTTTTCCTAATAAATTAGACTTTGGAACTCTACAGTTATCAAATATTAACTCTGCAGTTTCTGAACCATGGATACCCATTTTTTCTTCAATTTTTCCTATTGAAAAACCTGGAGTCCCTTTGTCAACGATGATAGCAGACATTCCCTTTATTCCCTTTGATGGCTCTGTAAGTGCAAATATTATTAATGATTCTGCTTGACCTCCACCAGAAATAAAGCACTTAGTCCCATTTAAGACATATTCATCAGTTGCTTCATCAATGATTGCAGTTGTTGCAGCTCTTGCGGCATCTGAACCAGCATTAGGCTCAGTTAAAGCAAAAGCACCTACACACCCACCTTCAGCCATCATCGGAAGGTATTTTTTCTTTTGCTCCTCAGTACCAAATTTTAAAATAGCTTGAGCATATATTGTGTGTATTGATAATATTGCTGCAGATGCTGCACATTTTTTGGCAACCTCAGTAACAACAATTACCTTTTCTATATCTGCTCCACCAGAACCACCATACTCTACAGGTGTTCCAATACCATTAAAGCCTATTTTAGCCATTTTGCTAAAAAGCTCTCTTGGAAAAATACCTGTTCTATCAGTTTCAGCAGCTATTGGTGCTATTTCCTTCTCTGCAAATTCTTTTGCTACTCTTTGAAGCATTAATTGTGCTTCTGTTAATCTAAAATCCATAAAATTTCCTCCTATTTATTAACGTACTTCACATGTTTCTTTATTCATTGCTACAATTCCAGACTCAATTAGAACTTCTATATCAGAATCACTGTATCCAAGTTCTCTCAATATCTCATCTGAATGTTCTCCTATAAGTGGAGCATCACAAGTCATGTTAACTTCAATATTTCCAAACTTAACTGGAGTGGATGCAAGCATTGTCTTATTTCCATTTTTACTTGTATGTTCATATATATAGTTATTAGCAATAGCCTGTTCATCAGTTACTACATCATTAACATGTTGAATTCTTTCATGGGCTATATCCGCAGTAGTAAGCTTTTCAACCATCTCATTTTGAGTGAATTTTGCAAATTCACCATCCAAAATATTAATAAGCTCTGTAGCATTTTTCTTACTTTCTACTGAAGATGCAAATTTTTCTTCTTTTATTAAATCTTCTCTTCCAAATAATCTGCAAAGTGCCTCAAAATATCTTTCATGCTCTAGGATACTTAAGAATATCCACTTTCCATCCTTACAACGATAAGAGTTTATTACTGGAGAAATAGCATTTTTTCTAGTTTTTGGATACTCATCGCTAAACTGTGTAGATGCTAATAAAGATGATGCATTCCATATTGCTTGTCCAAATAAAGATGCCATTACTTTTTGTCCTTTTCCAGTCTTAGCTTGTTGATACAAAGCTGCACATATACCTCCAGATAAACTACAAGAAGTTGTGGCATCTCCAAAGGCTATAGGTGGGTTTATTGGGCTTGTATCCTTCTCTGCGATATCAAGCATAGCTCCACTTCTTGCCCAAAAGGCAACTGTATCAAAACCTGCATTATCCTTAGCAGGTCCAAAATCGCCAAAACCATTTATTTGTCCCCAGATAAGATGTGGATGCTTTTTGCTTAATGATTCATAGTCAAGACCTAGTCTTTTTAATGCTCCTGTTCTATAGCTTGAAACAAATACGTTTGCTTCACTTAAAAGCTTATCCATAATTTCAATTCCAGTTTCACTCTTAAGATTTATAGACAAACCTCTTTTATTTGAATTATATGTGCTGTAGAAAGGATTATTATAATCATCTATTGGCATTGTCATTGTTGCCCCTGTCTTTCTTCCTGGGTCTCCAAAGCTTGGCTCTACCTTAATAACATCAGCACCCCAGTCAGCTAATATTTTGGAAGTTCCTGGACCTGCTACAAAATATGTTAAGTCAATGACCTTAACTCCTTCTAATGGTTTATTTAACACTTTCAATTCCTCCTTATACTGTCAACTTGGTATTTTAAATATGGTATTTATGGTATTAAAACATAAAATTTATTGTATATACTTTATATACTTTGAAAATTGATTCTACAATATCAAAATATAATTTATACTTTTTGTCTTTTCTGTTATGGTAATCCTGGGAACATTGTAAACATAAGAACTGCTACTACGGTTCCAATAATCGGGGTTAAAACAGTTACCCAGAATATTGGCATATAAGCATCCTTATGTGATTCATTACATAGACCATTTGTTACAGTAACGATATATCCATTGTGTGGAAGTGAATCTAATGCTGCTGACGAAATTGCCATAGTTCTAGTTAATGCTGCAGCAGAGACACCCTTAGCTAAAAATACTGGTCCAAGAAGTGGAGCCGCAATTCCAAGTCCACCTGAAGCTGACCCACAGATACCCGCAATAACTGTAGTTCCAACTGCAGCCCCTGCAATAGGAGGTCCAGGAATATTAGTCATAGCATTAACTATGAAGTCAAAACCGACTGCTGATTTTACAACTGAACCAAATGCTACTACAGCACAAGTATTACATATTGCTACTACTGTAGTTTTACATGCATCACCAACATGGCCAACTATTTTTGCATTATCTTGATATTTATTTAACAATAAATATACTAATAAAGCTCCAATAAATACTCCTACCTCAATTGGTACTATTGCTTGTCCATTAATTTTCACATTAATTATTAGGATTGATACTATTAATGGAATTAACGCAATTAGACCATTAGGACCATTTTCTCTCTTAGAATTAGTTGTTGCTACTTCATCAAATGTATCTGATTCATGTGCTATAAAATGCCCACCATTGGCTTTTTCTTTTGAAACCATCTTGTATAAAATGGTGCTTCCAACTATAAACATTACTGCACATGATATAAATCCATTTACTGCTCCAGCCATAATATCTGTCCCTAATGTTGAAGCTGGAATAATATTATGAATCTGAGGTGCCCCTGGTGCAACCATAGCAAAAGTTGAACATCCAAAAGTCAAGGCTGCTGGTATAAATCGTCGTGGCAAATCAGCTTCTTTAAAAATTTCTAAAGCTATCGGAAACACTGCAAAGCTTACAACGAAAACGCTTACTCCTCCATAAGCTAATATTCCACAAGCTATTGGAATAGAAAGTAATGCTTTATCCTTACCAATCCATCTTACAATCATCTTAGCAATAGATTTTGCTCCACCAGTAATCTCCATTATTTTTCCCATTAAGGTACCTGTTAGGAAAATAAAGAAATTTGCCTGAAGAAATTCAACAAATCCTGTCATATAATCCACCTTAAGTGCATCATACACATTTAAATTCCCTGTTATAGCAACTAATAATGAACATACAATTGCTATTATAAAAATATTTACTCCCTTCATAACCATTACAACTAGAAGGGATAGAGCCATGATAATCCCTACTAAACTTATAATTACTCCCGTATTCATAAATTAACTCCTTTTAAAATTAAACTATAAAACTATATGTATTTTTTCACGAAATTTAGATTTTGAATATATTCTATATTTGTTCTAATTTTAGTTATAATAATTACTTATTTTCAAAAATCGGTTTTCTCTTTTCTATAAATGCATCCATGCCTTCTTGCTTATCTCTTGTAGCAAAAGTTAAGCCTGCAATATCTTTCTCTAGTTCAAGAGCATTTTTTAAATCCATATCTATCCCTTTATTAATAGCAACTTTTGCATATCTTATTGCTATTGGTGCTTTTTCAACTATTTGGTTCATCATCTTAATTGTCTCTTCTAAAAGCACATCACTTGGAACCACTTTATTAATAAGACCAATAGATTTAGCTTCTTCTGCGTTTACTTGTCTTCCTGTAAAAATTAATTCCTTGGCTATCCCAGTTCCAACAAGTCTTGATAATCTTTGAGTTCCACCAAAACATGGAATGACTCCTAAATTAACTTCAGGTTGTCCAAATATAGCCTTTTCTGATGCAATTCTAATGTCACAACTCATAGCAAGTTCACATCCACCACCTAATGCATATCCATTGACTGCTGCTATTACTGTTTTCTCAAGAGCTTCAATTTTATCAAAAATTCCTTGGGCATAACCTGCATATTTTCTGCCTTCTTCACTTTTATAGTTTTGCATCTGACGTATATCAGCTCCAGCTACAAAAACTTTACCTTCTCCAGTAATAATAACTCCTAATATTTCCTCCTTTTCTGATACTACATCAATAACTTGAGATAATTCTCTAAGAGTGTCATTGTTAAGAGCATTTAAAGCTTTAGGTCTATTTATAGTAATAACACAGACTTTATCCTTAACTTCCACCTTAAGATTTTTCAAATTTTCCATTACAAATCCCATCATATTCCCCCCATTATGCATTGTTATTTTTTCTACATTTCTTGTTAATATATAATAGCAAGTTCTACGCCAACTTATATTAAATTCCTTTATTTTTGTTAAAAAATTATTTTTTTTGATAAAATAAACAAAATATACATAAATTTCACTTAATTTTTAATCATTTTTAACTTTAGAATTGATTAAATTATAATTCACTAAAGAATTTTTATCCAACAAAACCCATAAAACCATATTTTTGTCTCATTTTCGAGAAAATACTTTAAAAACACAGTCTCATTTTTGAGAATGTAGTCTCATTTTTGATATTTTCATTAAAATAGTTTAAGTTGTATATCCATAAGTTTATTTGCACTAAGTTTATTTGCACTCTAGTAAAAGAGTCCTTATTTAACATATTAGGTAATTTATTTTCTATTAATTTAAATTGTTAATACTTTAGTTTAGTATATCTATGTATATGTTCCAATAGTATAAATTTTTTAACGAAAATAGGAAAAACCACAAAGACTTAATGTCTAAATAGTTTTTCCTATCTTAAATACTCCTGATAATTTTAGATTTGATTTATAATGTTGATTTAATCTTTTATTTGATATTATTCTAAAATTAAATAACTCCACTCTCTTTTAACTCATTTATTTTTCCACCATCAAACCCAAGCCAGCTATTATAAATCTCCTCATTATTTTCTCCTAAAGATGGTGCTGGTACATTAATTTGAGCTTTTGTTGTCATCAACTTAACTGGATTTCCATTGACTTTCATATCTCCTATAATAGGATGTTTAATATCTACAATCATTTCTCTTGCCTTTGCAATATGTTCATTTGTTGTAACATGACCGAGGTCATATATAGGAGCAGCAGGAACTCCTGCTTTCGATATTAAATCAACAGCTTCTTCTATTGTATAGTTGATAGACCATTTTTCTATCTCTGGTTTGAGAGATGCATGGTTTTCACAACGGTTAAGATTTGTATTAAACCTTTCATCTATTAAAAGGTCTTCTCTAAAAAGAACCTTCTTACATAAATTTTCAAAAAGTTTATCATTACCACAACCTATTACAAAATTACCATCGCTTGCTTTAAAAGAATCATAAGGATAAGCTGAGGCATATCTATTTCCCATAAGTTCAGGTTGACCTGAATCAAAATATCTCTGTATACCAGTTTCAAGAGATGATACAACAGAATCAACGAGGGAAACATCTACTCTTTGTCCTTTTCCTATTATCTCTCTAGCATTAAGTGCTGCAAGTATACCAATAGTTAAATTCATTCCACCCAATACATCTCCCATAGCATTACCTACTCTTGTTGGTTCTCCTCCTTCAGTTCCTGTTATACTCATAAGACCACCCATTGCTTGTGCAATAATATCATATCCTGGACGCTCTGAATATGGCCCATAACATCCAAAGCCTGATACAGCTCCATAAATTATTTGATTGTTCACTTTAGCTAGCTCATCGTAACCCAATCCTAGCTTTTCCATAACACCTGGTCTATAATTTTCTACTACAACATCAGCTTGCTTTACCATATCTAAAAATATCTTTTTGCCTTTTTCTGACTTAAGATTTAAAGTTACACCTTTCTTATTTCTATTTATATTTGCATAATATAGACTCTCTCCATTTACAAAAGGTCCAAAACCTCTTGTATCATCACCTTTTTTTGGTACTTCTATTTTTATAACATCAGCCCCAAAATCAGCCAACATCATTGTGCAATATGGCCCTGCAAGAACTCTAGTAAGGTCAAGTACTTTTATATTACTTAATGCTCCCTTTTTCATAACTATACCCCCAATTTATATTATATTACTCAATATTAAAAGTTGAGTTTAATAACAAATTCTCCGATTATCGAAATTAATGCATTATATGTGCTATTCCATTAAAAAATAGAACTGATACTACTGCAATAACCAATAGTCCAACTGCACTCATAATGAAAAGTTGAACAAACACCTTATTTTGTTCTTCTTTATTGAAGTCTTTTTTACTTGACCCCATAGCTGCCAAAATCAATGCACCACCAGTAGAAAGTGGACTTACACCAGCAAGAGAACCTCCCACACCAACTGCTGCAATAAGTGCTAGTGGGTCTACTCCTCCAACTGACTTAGCTATATCAACACACATAGGCATCATGGTTGGATACACTACTGCTAATGCTGAACTAACCATAGACATAAGCCCTGCTGAAATACTCATAATTGGGGTAGCTGTTTTACTATTCATCAATGATGACAATGCATTACTCATTAAATCAATTCCTCCTGCTGCGTCTACGATTGTCATCATTGCACCTACTCCAAGTACCATTACTATCGTGCTCCATGGAATTGCTTTGATACATTCTCCATCTTCAGCAATATTGAAAAGAAGAAGTACAGCTGAAACTGAAAAAGCTGCAAGTCCAACATTCATATCAAAGATTATGATAAAAGCAATCATAACCACTATACTTGTCAGAGAAATTATCTGCTTTACATTAAATTTTTCTATTTCCTTACTATTTATAACATTTATAGGCTTTTTAAGTTTATATCCTTTAAAAATTATAAACAATACTATTGAAAATACGATTGTTGAAAGAGTCTGACAAGCTAAAACAGCAGGCATAACATTTTCAATTCCAACTCCCTCTGCAACAGTTGTTATGATTTGACCTTCTGGAGTAATAGGAGTCATACGTCCTGCCATTAATCCACATTCACCTATAAGTGCAAGCATCACAGGATTATAACCAACAGTTATTGCTACAGGAACAGCCATTGCAGGAATAATTGCAAGTGCTGGGATTGCTCCAGGCCCAACACCAGCAACAACAAACCCTGCTATAAAAACTGCTATAGGTATAAGCCAAACACGTTTACCTGAAGCAGCTACAATTTTTTCTGCAACAAGCTTCAATGCTCCTGTTGAATTCACTATTGCAAAAAGTAATGTTATACCAACAAGCGTAGTAAACATTGAGTTACTTATAGCTCCATAAAGATCTTTATCATCCATACCAAAAATTCTAACAGCTATAACACCAATAGCTAAAGCTAAAATACCTGCATTATTCTTACGTACAAATGCAAGAATAATAACTCCTAAGAATAAAAGTAAAGCTATAACATCCATACTAATCCCCTCAATTCTTTTATTTATTTTATTAACTAATATACTTTATTAATAGATATGTTTCGTTAATCAATAGGACTGACAATTAGAACTCTCAGACTTTATATTTACATGATGACCACTATATACACCATTTACAGAACTCATCTGATACTTTGATAATTCAAGAAGTTTAACAAAATCAACGCCTGTATCATACCCCATGCGTTCGAGCATGTATACTAAATCTTCAGTTGCAGTATTTCCAGATGCTCCAGGAGCAAAAGGACACCCTCCTAATCCCCCAAGTGTAGACTGCACAGTGGTAATTCCGCATTCAATAGCAGCAAGAGTATTAACCATCCCCATATTTCTAGTGTCATGAATATGTACCTGCCATCTGCACTCTGGCAAAGCTTCAACTAGTGCACTAATAGTATCTCTTACTTGTTTAGGGTCGGCAATGCCTATTGTATCTGCTAGGTTTATCTCTCTGATACCGTTTTCCCAAAGACGTTTGGCAAATGCTATGGCATCTTCAATTTTTGGCAAACCTTCAAAGGGACATCCAAATACAGTAGCCATTCCAATACATATATTCATATCTGGATAAGTACTCATTATTTTTTTAAGCTCATCAATAGACTCTTCATGAGTACGATTTATATTTTTCTTGTTATGAGTTTCACTCAAAGAAATAACATAAGATATATCTCTTATACCACACTCCCATGCAACTTTAGCACCATATAAATTTGGAACTAATGCATAAAGTTTCACATCAGGATAATTTTTTACACAGTAAGTTGCTACTTCCTTTGCATCTTTCATCTGAGGTATTGCTTTTGGGCTTACAAATGAACTAATTTCAAGTTGTCTAATCCCAGATGCAATAAGACCATCAATAATCTTAAGTTTTTTATCAGTATCTAAAAATTCCTTCAGATTTTGAAATCCATCTCTAGGACCAACTTCAAATATATTTACCTTACTCATTTCTTTTCCCCCTTTTTACAGTCACATAACAAGCTAGCATTGTATGTTCCTGCTTAACTTCGCTTAATTTAACTTAATTAATAAGCTTATTTAAGCATATTATAATCCTATAAACTAAATTCTGTCAACATAATCTGTCAACATAATAATAAATTTTTTAAAATTTATTTATTCTAGACATGTAAAATATACGCGTTGTAGAATATTGTTCTTTAGTTGAATATATGTTAAGATTATTGATATAAGCAAATTTAAGCAACTACTCAAGGAGGATTTTATCATGGCAACAATCAAAGATATTGCAAAGGACTGTGGCCTTTCTTCAGCAACTGTCTCGTATGTCTTAAGTGGTAAAGGAAATGAGCGTAGAATTCCACTACAGACACAAGAACTTGTATTAAATTCAGCAGATAGGCTTGGATATAAACGCTCTACTCCTATTAAACGCAACAATATACAAATAGCATTTTATTGGCAAGATGAAGGATTTGAGTTGGCATCAACTAATATATTTCAAGCAATAAACCACATAGTTTCTTTAGAACATTTAAATATAAATATCATAATACGCCCTTACAGTGTTGGCCATCTATGTGATGATGAATATCTTTTTTCAAATAATTATTATGATGGAGTTGTTTTAACAGGTATCAATGCTGATGACATAGAATATCTATTAAAAAATAAACCTAAAATTCCTGTAGTTGTTGTAAATCGTGAAATACCTGGTTTTTCAAGTGTCTCTATTGACAATGAAGAAACTGGTCGTATAGCAGCTTTACATGCTATCCAAAATGGTAAAAATGATATTGCAGCTGTATTCAATCCAACGTCTTTCACATGCATGACCTTGCGAGGTAAATCTTTTTTAAAAACATGTAAGGAACATGGAGTACAGTTATCAGACTCTATATATTATTGTTCTAATAAAATAGATAGTGGATACGATATTGCTCAAAAAATGCTTGCAAAAAATTCACTAAAAAAAGTAATTTTCTGTAATCATGACGTGGTAGCTCTTGGTATGATGAATGCATTTAATGAATCGGGAATTGTAATTGGAGAGGATGTTCAAATATTTGCAGCAAGCAATGGTCCTGCACGACTAATGGCAAGAAGTATTCCTCCTTTGACAGTTATAGATTTGAAGATGGAAGAGACAGCAGAACGTAGTCTTAGGATGATTATTGATATAGTAACTGGTCGTATAAGCGGTATTCAGCAACAAGTGATATACCCATCAATTATTTATAGGCAATCAAGTCCTGCTCAGAACTTACTTTAAAATTCTTAACTTATAAATACATTTTTTACAGCTATCTTCCATACACAAAAAAACACCTCTAACCCATGTTCACATATTATTTATGCAGACATAGTTTAGAGGTGTATATGTTCATTTTAATAATTACTTATTTTATAAAATTTATCACATAGTAAAATTAATGTAATAATTACAAATCTCAATGTGATATAATATTTATTCTACTTCCCAGTTATGGTAGATATCTTGAACATCATCATCTTCTTCAAGCATATCAACTAATTTATTCATCATTTTTAGATGAGATTCTTCTGTTAAAACAGTTGTAGTTTGAGGTATCATCTTTACATCAGCAGATATAAATTCATACCCTTTTGCTTTTAATTCATCACGAACACTAGAAAAATCTTCTGGTGTAGTTATTATTTCATAACCATCTTCTTCTGTTATAAAGTCTTCAGCACCTGCTTCTAATGCAACATCCATTAATTCTTCCTCTGAAACGCCATCTCCTGCACCAACTAATATTTGTCCTTTGTTATCAAACATAAAAGACACACATCCAGTAGTTCCTAGGTTTCCTCCGTTTTTATCAAAGTAGTATCTTACATTACCAGCAGTTCTATTTTTATTGTCAGTTAAAGTCTCTACTATAACAGCAACCCCACCAGGTCCATATCCTTCATAAACTATAGTTTCATAGTCTTCTCCAGCACCTGCACCTGCACCTTTAGCAACAGCTCTATCTATATTATCATTTGGCATATTATCTGCCTTAGCTTTTTCTATAGCTGTTTTTAATGCTGCATTATATTCTGGGTCTGCGCCACCTTCTTTAGCTGCAACGGCTATTGCTCTAGCATGTTTCGTAAATATTTTTGCTCTTTGAGCATCTTGTTTACCTTTTCTATTAATTATATTTCCTATACGTCCCATATTTCCACTCCTTAATACGTACAATTAATTATTCTAATTTTTATCACTTGTAAATTTTATCACAAATCGTGAAAATAGTAAATTAGAACTTAGGAGGTTGTGCAGGCGTTTTTCTCTTGTGTTCACTTATTCTATGAAGTCTTTCTATTATCTCTTGGTCTCTTTGAGGAACTTCATCTAATCTACCTTCTAATACAGCATCTATCATATTGTAAGTAGTTCCCATTTCATTTTCATCTGTTTGTCCTTCCCAAAGACCTGCTGAAGGAGCTTTATTTATTAAATCTTCATGAACACCAAGTTCTTTTGCCCATTCATATACTTCAGCTTTAGTTAAATTTGCAATTGGTAAAATATCAACTCCACCATCACCAAACTTAGTAAAGTATCCAGTGTGTATTTCTGCAGCATTATCTGTACCAACAACTAAGTATCCTAGATTGTTAGCAATTGTGTAAATAGTACTCATTCTTACTCTTGCTCTTAAGTTTGCATCTGTCATTTTTAAATATTCTTCTCTATATAAATGTTTCTCTTTTAAATTTCCTACTACCATGTCTAATATAGCACTTTGTGGTTCTATAAGGTCTAAATCAAGATATTCTATATCACATCCTTCTATAACCTTAAGTGCATCTTCTCTATCTTGAGGATTACTTTTTATGCTCATTATAACTCCCATAGAGTTTTCTGGAAAAGCTTTTTTAATTAAATTAGCAACTACTGCTGAATCAATTCCTCCAGATACACCAACAATTAATCCTTTTGCATTTGCCTCATTAACTTTATTTTTAAGCCATTCTACAGTTTTGTCTATTTGTATTTTTATATTTGACATCATTATCTCCTCTCAATTTACTACTTTGTTTTAATATATTATACCATATATTAATATGTTGTTTTAACATGTTTTTTTTTATGCAAATTTAAGCAAAAATGAAGGATTATATTTAATATTATTTTATATAAATATAATTTGCCTATTTTGGTAAAACTATTTCAGAAGGTGGTTTTTATGAAAAATACTAATAACTTAAAGAAAAAATATTTTGATTTCAATATAAAAAATACGATAATTGGAGTATTTACAGGATTTATAAACGGGGTATTTGGCTCTGGAGGAGGTACTCTTTTAGTACCAATACTAAATGATATTGTGAAGGTAGAAGAACATAAATCTCATGCAACAGCTCTTTCTATAATAATTTTCTTGACAACAGCAAGTTCTGTTTTATATGTTTCTAAAGGAACTTACGATATTAACTTAACAATAAAAGTTGCAGCAGGAAGTATTGTTGGCGGCATTATAGGGGCTAAATTACTAAATAAAGTTACTGGAAAGTTTCTTAGAATTTCTTTTGGATTAATTATGATAATTGCAGCATTAAGGATGGTGTTTTAATGTTATTTGCTTTAATTGGATTTTTTGCAGGAATTATTGGAGGAATGGGAATGGGTGGTGGAACTATTCTTATTCCTGCTCTCGTTTTACTTGCTGGTATAGATACTAAAATAGCACAGAGTGTCAACTTACTTTCATCCATACCTATGACACTTATAGCACTGGCTATACATATAAAAAATAAAAATGTAGTTTTCAAATTAGTTATCCCAATAGCTGTATTTGGAGTGTTAGGAGCTATATTTGGTTCACTATTAGCTAATTATTTATCTTCTGATATATTGAAGAAAATATTTGGAGTGTTTTTACTTTTAGTTGGTTTATTCGAAGTTAAAAAAGGATTCTGTGCAAAATCTGATAAAAGCCATTAAATTATTTTAATATAAATTAATGGCTTTTATTTTCTATATAACTATTCTATTTTTATGCTTTTAGGTTAAATTACAGTAAGATTTTTATAGTAAAATTTCTCCATCCTGTTCAGATAAATAAAATTCTTCTCCTAAAACTATCTTCCCTGTTCCACTTGTTATATCAATCATTTTCTCTGATAGTTTTTCCACATATTCTAACTTTGAATATACTATTATCTCAACATTATCCTCATATATGGTATCTTTTATAAAGTACCCTAAATTCATCAGTTCATTTTGTACCTTTCCAAGTTGAGTATAATCTATCTTAACTTTAACTTCTTGGTACATTACCTTACTAATTATTTTTCCAGATTCTAAGCCTAACTTAGCACCTTTTGTATAAGCTCTAACCAGACCACCTGCACCTAATTTTATACCACCAAAATACCTAGTAACAACAACTACCACGTCTCTCAAATCCTCTTTTTTTATGACTTCTAATGTTGGTATCCCTGCTGTTCCCTGTGGCTCTCCATCATCACTATACCTTTGTATATTCATATTTTGTCCAACTGTATAAGCCCACACATTATGATTTGCATCTTTGTGTTTTTTCTTTATTTCATTTATAAATTCTACTGCTTCTTCTTCACTTTGTATAGGCTTAGCATATCCAATAAAAACAGATTTTTCAATTGTTATCTCATCTGTTCCAAATTCGTGTAATGTCCTATAATTACTCATTATAACTCCTCCTATTTTTGTCATTTGCTAAAATATATCTTTATTTATAAAAATTACTCCACTTAAAATGTAAATAGAATTTTTAGTATTCATTTTGTTAGCATTATAAGTCAATTATATAATAAAATCACAAGATTTTTAATTTTTATTTTTAATATAATTTATTGAGACATAAATCAATATAATTTATTAATATACAAATCAGATAAACTATAAAGTATACACTTCTAAAACTTGGAATTAAAAAAGGAAGGGTCTAACCCTTCCTCAAAACTCTATAAATTCACTACTAGTTTGCTGGAACATCGTCGCCCTCTGAAACTAATTTCTTTAATTCTTTAAACTTTTTATAAGATACTTCAACTAAAGCTTGCTCTTTATGATGTGACAACATTTCTAAAGCATCTTTTATCTTGTAAAATCCACCTTCTTGAAATTCAGGAGCAAGTACACATTCAGTATTACAAGCTTCCATAACATACCACATTATCGCATTACAAACTTCTTGTTGTCTACTTCTTGAGAAAAATTCATACATAGTATCGCCAGCTACATCTATCATTTTAGCATCTATGCCAGTTTCTACTTTAACTCTTTCAACAGCACTTTCATATGGAAGTCCTCCTCCAAGTATCTTTCCTTTTGGAAGTGTCCATTCACCTCTATCATTTTTTACAATAAGTACTTTATTAGCATAAAACACTACTCCACCTGCACAACGTCTTACTATCATTTGAAACCCCTCCCATTAATTTATTAATTACCTTGTTAAACTCCATAAATAAATCATTAAGTAAACAAATTACTTTAATAAAAAATCACTTTTTCAAATTTGATAATGCTTTAATGGCTTCATCATAAGCTCTAAGCACGTACTCTTTTTCAAAATTCTTATTCTTATCTTTTAACTGCTGTAAAATCTTTAAACTGTTTTCATCTCCTAATTTTGAAAGAGCTTTTGCACAATATTGTCTAGTTTGTGCATTTTTATCGTAGAGACCTTTTTGCAAAACTTCTCTACTACTTGGTGACTCAATCTTTCTTATTGCTGAATAAGTTATTCTTCTAATATCTGAGTGTCTGTGGTTTGTGAGCTGATGGAGTAACTTCAAAAACCTATCATCTCTTAGCTCACCTGTTGCCCAAATTAAAACAATCAAATCTTCAGCATTTTTTTCTACAAGGATTCTTTTGAAAACCTTTCTCTTAAAGTATACCATTTTTTCGTCATCTAAGCTATCCATAAAATCAAGTCTCTTAATTTTATCTAATTCTAAAAATTTATCTAAAATATCCTTAGATGCCTCAAAATCATCTTTTTGCATTTCTTTTATCTTCAACTTTGCTTGTATAAGTTGCTCACTTGCTTCAACATTTGAAATATTTCTAATTTTACTAATTTGAGATACTGTTTTGGATTCTTTGTAAAGAAGATAGGTTATAAAATAATCTTCAAGATTATCTATATTTTCCCAATTTATATCCATATCAAACCTATTTTTCTAATATGTACTCTCTATAGATATTAAAATCTTCTTCATCTAAATTTACATCTAATGTTATACCATTTTCCCCATACTCAAAATTCTCCACATTGTATTTATCTTTTATTCTACTAAATATATCACCTCTTTCATAAGGTAACATCAAACTTACTGAATAAGTATTTTCCATTAAAGCAATTTCTATCATATTTAATAGCTTATCCATATTTATGCCTTGTTTTGCAGATATATACACAATATCTTCTTGACTCTTAGGATATATATCTAACTCTAACTTATCTACTTTATTATATACAAGTATATGTTTTTTATCATTTGCACCAAGTTCTTTTAATACACCCTCAGTTGTACTTTTTTGCAATTCATAACTAGTATTAGTTGTGTCAATTACATGTAAAATTAAATCTGCATACTGTACTTCTTCTAGTGTAGCCTTAAATGCCTCTACTAAATCATGGGGAAGTTTACTGACAAATCCAACAGTATCTACTACTAAAAATTCTTTTTTATTTGGCAAAAGAGCTTTTCTTAAAGTTACATCTAAAGTTGCAAAAAGCATATCTTTTACAAAAACTTCTTTTTCTTGTTCATAATCCTTGTGTGTCTTTATTAATTCGTTTAGTAAGGTCGATTTTCCTGCATTTGTATACCCAACAAGTGCGACAATTGGTATATTTGATTTTAAACGCTTAACTCTTTGTGTCTCTCTATTCTTTTTTACCTCTTTAAGTTCACGTCTTATATCTGCTGCTTTATTAAGTATATGTCTTTTATCTACTTCTAACTTTTGTTCTCCAGGCCCTCTAGTTCCAATTCCTGCACCTGTTCTACTCATCTCACCACCCATTCCATAAAGTCGTGGTAATCTGTATTTTAATTGTGCTAATTCAACCTGTAATTTACCTTCTTTACTAAGTGCTCTTTGAGCAAATATATCTAAAATTAAGGTAGTTCTATCTATTACTTTTTTTCCAACAACATTTTCAATATTCCTAATTTGAGCGCCAGATAATTCGTCATTAAAAATTACTAAAGTAGCATCTAATGATTCACTATATGCTCTTATTTCCTCTACCTTACCTTTTCCTATATAATAAGCTGCATCAACAGCTTGCTTATTTTGAATTAAGCTACCTACAACCTCTGCACCAGCAGCTTTAGCTAATTCTTTTAGCTCTTCCATGGATTCATTAATGTCTATATCATCACTTTTTTTAATTATTGTTGTCAAATTTAGACCTACAAGAAGTGCTCTTTCTTGAATTTCTTTCACTTAATCACCTCATTTTTTGTTATAAAGCATAATATAATTGTATTAAACACTTACATTATTTATCTGTTTACTAATTATACCATTAATAATATGATTAATAATACTATATTATCAACTATTAATAAGAATATTTAGTATAATTATATTATCACCAAAATCTTATATACTTATAAAAGATTTGATATTTTATTTAAATTAGGAGGAAAATATGGGCGAAAATTATAAATTTTTTAATCACAAAGATTGTGAGTTTTTCCCTTGTCATAAAACGAATAAACCAGAAGAATTTAACTGTTTATTTTGCTATTGTCCTTTATATGCTTTAGGAGAAAATTGTGGAGGAAACTTTAAGTACACAGAGAAAGGAATTAAAGATTGCAGTAGCTGTATGCTACCTCATAAAAAAGATAATTATAATTATATTATGGGAAAATTTCAAGACTTAGTTAAAATTACTTGCAAAAAATAATTTTTTATTAAAAATAGCTATGTATAAATATTTATTGACTACTTTTAGTCTAAATAGTATTACATAGCTATTTTTATTGTATAAGTTTTAATTTATATCTTTCTACTTTTAAATAATTTACATAATTTATACATTGCAAAAAGCAACATACTTACTGCAAAAATCAATATCAAAATCATCAGTCCAGCATGAAAGAAAAATTCTTCTGGAAGCATATTTATAACTGGGTCTAAATCAGGATTAAATATCCAATAATCATTTCTAAATAATAATTTATGAAAAATAATAAATGATTTTTCAAAATTCAACAAAATAGGAAATGCCAACACTACTGGCATGATTATCAATGTCATTGATGTAGTTTTTAGTAGTTTTATATTTTTATTTTTTACACTTAATATAATTCCTACCAAAGAAATTATCATTAATAACTTAGATAATTTATTGATATTTTGAAATATATTTCTCACTTCTTCAAAATGTATTTTCCCTTCTGGAGAAGATTCTAATGTTGGTAACTTAAACTCAGATACATCCTTACTTAGGTTGTAATCTATTAAGTAATCATAATTTAATTTTATATTATCTTTAGATAAACCAGATAACTCTGATATGTTTAAATAATCAATATCAAAATAATAAAGTTGTTTAAATCCAACAGTAAAATTAATAGCACTTACTATTATAACTATACTGATACACACTGAAAAAATTATATTTAGAAACTTTTTCATGAAATCCCCCCAGTAATAAATTAAATCACTACACGATTTTAGTTGTAAAATCTTCTATATTCCATACATCATCGACAATATCTGAATAGAATTCTGGTTCATGACATACCAAAAGAACTGTTCCCTTAAATTCTCTGATAGCTTTCTTCAATTCATCTTTTGCCTCAACATCTAAGTGATTTGTAGGCTCGTCTAGTACTAAGAAGTTTATATTTTTTAGCATTACTTTACAAAGTCTAACCTTTGCAGCTTCTCCACCACTTAGTACTCTCATTTGACTAGTTATATGCTCATTTGTAAGTCCACATTTTGCAAGAGACTGTCTAACCTCAAAGTTTGTAAGCCCTGGGAATTCACTCCAAATTTCATCCATAGGTGTATTACTATTTTCTCTTGAACTCTCTTGTTCAAAATATCCAAGCTCCAAATAATCACCTAGCTTAACACTTCCTTCAAATGGTTTTATTATTCCAAGTAAAGTCTTTAATAAAGTAGATTTTCCAATACCATTCATCCCTTTTAAAGCAATCTTCTTTCCTCTTTCTAAATGGAAGTTAAGTGGCTTTGTTAATGCTTCATCATAACCTAAAACTAAGTCTTCCGTTTCAAAAATTATTTTACTTGCTGCTCTGGCATCTTTAAAAGAGAAAGTAGGTTTTATCTTTTCCTTTGGTCTTTCCAGTATTTCCATCTTATCTAGTTGTTTTTGTCTACTATTAGCCATTCCTCTTGTTGCAACTCTAGCTTTATTTCTGGCTACAAAATCTTCTAATCTCTTTCTTTCTTCAACTTGTTTATCATAAGCTTGCTCTTCTTGACGTTTCTTTATATCATTCAGTCTTACAAATTCATCGTAATTACCTTTATATCTATTTAACTCACCATTTTCCATATGATATATTACATTACAAGTATTATTTATAAAGTCAATATCATGTGATACTAGAACAAAACTGTTTTCATATTCCTGAAGATACCTAGTAAGCCATGTTATATGTTCCTCATCTAAATAGTTTGTAGGCTCGTCCAGTATAAGAATAGTTGGATTTTCAAGTAAAAGTTTAGTCAGAAGTACTTTTGTTCTTTGACCTCCACTTAAATCAGTTACATCCTTATCAAGACCAATTTCTCCAAGACCAAGACCATTTGCAACTTCTTGTATCTTTGCATCTATCATATAAAAACCACTATTTTCAAGTATAGTTTGTATCTCTGCTGTTTCTTCAAGAAGCTTACTCATCTCATCATCACTAGCTTCTCCCATTTTGTCATACATAGCAATCATTTCTTGCTCTAAATCAAACATATGCTTAAAAGCTTCTCTAAGCACTTCTCTTATACTTTTACCTTTACTTAATACTGTATGTTGGTCTAAGTAACCTACTGTAGCTCTTGAAGACCATTTTATATTTCCAGCATCAGGCATAAGCTTTTTCGTTATTATATTTAAAAAACTCGATTTTCCTTCTCCATTAGCGCCAACTAGTGCAATATGTTCACCTTTTCTAAGTCTAAAGGATACATTTTCTAATATTGTTCTTGCTCCAAATCCGTGGCTTACGTTTTCTACTACTAGCATTTTAACACCTCTCAAAAAAATTTTACACATTCTATACTATAATATATTCTTTTGAAAGTTAAATCAAGTATTACCAATATTTTTAGTTATATTTACAACAATTTAACCAAAAATAAACTTCATCATTATATTATGTAAAATAAAAAATAGATACTTTCATCAATAATAGAACTTCTTTATCGACTAAAAAAGCACATGCATGCTATAATTTCTTTGTAGACTGTTTAATCTTGAAATTATAAAATGGTTTCTGATATTATTTCATTAATCAAAACTCGTAATAGTAAAAAGTTTTCTTTATTTAGTTTTCTTCCTATAATACACATAATTTTTTTGTTGTTTTCTTCTTTTTTTGGTCTTTTCTTAATAAAGTATATCAACTTTAAATTCTTCCTAAATCTTATCTAACTTTACAAAACCATATAGTTGGGATTTATTGTGAAAATATAGGTCATATGTGTAAATGTCTATCTGTCCATTTAATGTAGATTTGTAGGTTCTTATACAAACAGTTATGTAGCCTTGCAATTTGCTTTTTCACTATTTTTTGAATAAAAAATAGAGATAAAAATCAGGAAAATAATACCAACCTAATTTTTTCTCTATTTACGTTTTATTTAAAATACTCATCTAATCCATCTGCCACACATTGCATCATTTTTCTTTGATATTCTGGATTTGACATCATTTGGTCCTCATTGTAATTGCTCATAAATCCCATCTCTACTAATACAGCTGGCACTTTTGACCAGTTAAATCCAGTCAAATCTCCTCTTTGAACAATTCCATTTATTTGTATTCCAGCTTGTTCCATGTTTGTTTTGATAAATTCTGCACATCTATTACTATCTTCATATATAGGCGCTGTATATTTTCCATCCTTCTCAGGAACTAATATAGATGCACCAGTCTTTGAAGAATTATTTAAACTATCTGCATGTATTCTTACAACCATATCTGCTTTTTTCTCATTAGCAAGTATCGCTCTTTCTGAGTTACTTATATTTACATCATGTGTTTCTCTAGTCATTATTACATTGTAACCTTTAGATTCTAATATATTTTTTAAAACTACAGATGCTTCAAGATTTAAAACATACTCTGCTTTCTTTGTGGCTATACCTTCTGTTCCTGAAGATACTCTTGCTTTTTGAGATGAAGAACCTGGAGCTACTGGCTCTAAATTACTATCTCCTTTTCCTTGATGCCCTGGGTCTATACAAATTAAAAACTTTTTATTTTTTTGAGTTTCTGTTTTACTATCTGATTTATTATCCTCTGACTTATTATCATTTTTGCTTTTTGAATTTGATTTATTTTCATCTTTATCTTTTATATTTTTATTTTCATCTTTATCTTTATCTGTTTTTTCATTTTTAGTAGTACCTGAATTAATTAAATTTGTTGTCTTGTAAAAATTGGTAACTGGATTTGATGTTCCTATAATTATAATTCCCATGGCAATTATACAAGTAACTAACAATCTATATTTTTTCATCTTTTGCTCCTTTCAATGATAGACAGCTATTATCTATTTTAAATTTATATGAATATGTATCTATTTTATCATATACCTTGTTTAATTTATTTATTTTTATGAAAACTAAGGTGTTATTGAGTCAGTTTTCCAAGCATCAAAAACTGATTCTTGAGCAACATAATATTGAGGCAGCAAGAAAATTTCAATTTTATTATTAAAATATTTTAATAAGAAAGAGGTATTCTATGCAATTTAAAAATTTTTATTTTAAAGATAAAGCTTTAAGTAAAAGAAATAACTTAGCTAAGTCTAAATTTACAATTGTTTTAACATTTTTATTTTTATTATATTTTTTCTCAAATAATTTAATTTATGCACAAAATTTACAAAAAAGTGAACCTCAATATTTAATACCTATAGGAAATGTTCTTCAAATTGATGCAGAACTAAAAAATATCATTGTTAGAAGTCCTGGTGAAGCATCTCCATTTAGATTAGGTGATGCTATAATCAAAGTAAACAATATAGAAGTTGATGGATATAGTGATTTTGCTAATACACTAAATGCTTTACCAGAAGAAAAACCAGTTTCTATTTTATTAAATAGAGGTGGTCAACTTCTAACAATGAAAACAACTAAACACATATTAGAAAAAATTAGTTTTAATAACTTACTTTCTGGATTTGCTACTTTGACTTATATCAATCCAGAAACCTCAGAATTCGGTGCTGTAGGTCACCCAATAAGTGTTGGTAATTCAAGAAAAATACCTATAAAATCAGGTTCAATTTCTACAACTAAACATCTTGATATAGAAAAATCTTATCGAGGTAGTGTTGGATGTATAAATGCAAAAAGAGAAAATATTATTGGTAGTTTTACAGAAAACACTGATTTTGGAATAAGAGGTCAAATTAATAATTTTGATATTTCTAGCTTAAAAAAATATAAAGTAGCTTCATTAAATGAAGTTAAACTAGGAAAAGCTCAAATAATTTTACAAAACAACTCTAATGAATGTAAAAAATATAATATTGAAATTGTAGATATAGAAAACCAAAATCATCCTGAGAGTAAAAGTTTTAAAATTAAAATCACTGACAAAAACCTTTTAGCTCAAACTGGTGGTATTGTACAAGGTATGAGTGGTACTCCAATAGTACAAGATGATAAAATAATAGGAGCAGTTTCTCATGCCATTGAAAATGACCCAGCTGTCGGTTATGCTGTATTTATTAAATGGATGTTATAGATAATAAATATTATAAGTAATTTGTAAACTTTAAATCATCATTCAATAAATGTTACTAATATATTTGGTCTGAAGATATATTCCTTCACTCTACAGACCAAATATATTAAATATTTTACATATTTAAAAACATAAATTTTTATTACAATTATACTAATTTTTATTACAACTATTATATTAATTTTTATTACAACCATTTTAATTATTATTTATTACTTATTATTTACAAAATTTTTATTTATAAACTATTATTTCAAATTTATCAAAAAATAAACATCACTATATTACTTGTTAGCATTTTTTCCAGTGTTAGGTAAAACATTCCCAAGGTTCTTTTCAGGTATATTTACATAACTTTCTGGAACATCACCTACTATTATAGTCTCACAAATAGGTATCTGAGCTTTAATTTGTTTTGTTGAAGTTATAAGTGGGATTACAACTTTTACTTGGGTTTGAGCTTCTAAATATATCCTATGTCTTGTTTGATTTATGCCTGAAGACTCAAATTCCGTTTTAAAGTTTACTGATACTGTTCCTATAGGTTCAATAGATACTTCAAGTTTAGGACCGTATTTAGCTAATATAGGACTTCCTAATGCTGTTCCTATAGGTATGTAAGAGTCTGCTGTTTTACCTTTTTTTAATTCATCTTGTATTTCTAAAGCTATTGCAGATGCAATTTCATTCATCATAATAGTATTTGCTTGTATCATAGTTATTTTTCCATTATTATCAAGCTGTATATCCATTAAATCTTCATAATTTATTTTTCCTTCTACCATTTCAGCAACAGCTTTATTTATAGACCTGTTTGCTAATTCAAGAGCTTTTGTTTCTGCTAGAACTGTAATTGTTGGTCTTAAACTTTTATCTATATATATAAAACTGCCTATAAATACAGACAAGAAAAGAATTAACAAGAAAATAGCTACAATTTTTCTAAATTCATTTTTCTTTTTTCTATCTACTATTCTATTCAAATTTATCCCCTCCTATTTATTTATATGTAACTTTGGCATAATTTTTATAATATTTGTCAAAAATAAATAAATAAAAATATAGACTTATTAATACATTTTGTTTATACATATCTACAATGTAAAGAATATTATAGCAAATTCATTTTTTCTATTAATTACAAAATTACTCCTATTTGTGTTATAATATTGCATTAAGTAAGGAGGTTAAAATCTTATGAATAACGATAATGATAAAAATGGAAATAAAATCAGAAGAAAAAAGGTTAGCTCATCTAGTAACTCAAATAAACCAGTTAATAGAAATTCAGCTAACAAAACTCGTTCAACTAAAAACAAGAATAAACCTAAAAAAAGCGATAAATTTAAAAGACTAAGAGTATTTGGTATAGTATTTTTAGTTTTATTAGTTGTTGGTGCAGCAGGTACTGCTGGATTAGTATTTGCATCATTAAGAGATGTCTCTCCAGTTACAGAAGCTGTTTTAGACAAACAAACCAACCAAACAACTACAATTAAATACGCTAATGGAAAAACATTATCTACTGCTCCAAGTGTAAATAAAAAGACACCCGTTCCATTAGATAAAATTTCAACTCATCTTCAACATGCAGTAATTGCAATAGAAGATGAACGTTTTTATGAACACAAGGGTGTTGACATTAAAGGTTTATTTAGATCAGTATTAAAGACTCTTACAGGTACCAAGCAAGGTGGTAGTACTATTCCTATGCAGGTATCTAAGATGCTGTTGACTACTGAGCAACAAACTCTACCTCGTAAAATAAAAGATATTTATTATGCATATGAGATGAGTAAGACAGTAAGTAAAGACAAAATATTAGAAACTTATTTAAATAACTTCTTCGTTGGAAAAGGTCTTGCAGGAGCTGAAGCTGGTGCACGTGGTTATTTTGATAAGTCTGCAGCTGACCTTACTATAGCTGAGTCAGCACTTCTTGCTGGTTCAACTAAAAACCCATCTAGGTTCTCAGCTTACAAAACTTCTAAATTAGATGGAAGTGAAGCTAAGAGTGACTTAGAGAATAAATTATTATTTTTTGTTAATACAACTGATGATGATTTAGATGACCCAACTCAAGTAGACTTTGATATGATTGAGAAATTAAAGACTTGGGAACTTATATCTAGTGATACTTATAGACAACTAAAAGCAGGTACATTAGTTGTCAGAAAAGCTATAAACAATCCTGAAGCTAAGAAAAGACAAGAAATTGTTCTAAAGAAAATGTTAGACCTAGGATATATAAAACAAAAAGAATATGATGAAGCAATTAATGCTAAGATAGAAATAAAATTACCTAAATCAGCAGATAAAGTTTCTTCATCTGTAGAAGACCTTATTGAAAGTGAAGTTATAAATGCCCTAATGGAACAAGGTCATACAAATGATGAAGCTCAAAACTTATTCTACAATGGTGGTCTAATTGTAAATACAACTATAGACCCTAAAATGCAAGATGCTTTAGAAGAAGAATTTGATAAAAATAGCAATTTCCCAGGCCATATGGTTGGACCTGATGGAGTTAGCCAGCCACAGGCTGCAATGGTAATTTTAGATTACAAGAATGGTGAAATAAGAGCACTAGCTGGAGGTAGAAACATAAGTGGCAGAAAAACTTTAAATCGTGCTACTAGCCCTCATCAACCAGGTTCTTCTATAAAACCTCTAGCAATTTATACGCCAGCTATTGATACTTTAAAGATTACACAATCAACTGCTCTAAATGATGTTAGAGGAGGATATAAATTTGAAGAAAATAATAAGTGGAATCCAAGAACTACTACTAGTGGTCATGGTTCTATGAGTTTACGTAAAGCACTTGCTAAATCTTCAAATACAATAGCAGTTAAAACTGCTGAAATGCTTGGAGATTCTTACGATGAATGTATAGATATAATGATGGACTACTTAAAGAACTTTGGTATAACAACTGTTAAAAATAGCCAAACAGGAGCAACTGATAGACAGTTTCCAGCATTAACACTTGGTGGTATGGCAAGTGGTATTACCCCACTTCAGATGGCTGCTGCTTACGGTACATTAGCAAATCAAGGAGTTTATGTAGAACCATCTATTTACACTACTATAACTACTTTTGATGGCCAATTATTAGTTAAAAACGCTCCTGAGGAACATAAAGTTGTAGACCCAGAAGTAGCTTATGTTGTTACAGATATGTTAGAAAGTGTAATTACTGAAGGTACAGGTGGTATTGCATCACTTCCAAAAGAAATGCCTGTTGCAGGTAAAACAGGTACTACAAATAGCGCATATGATGCTTGGTTTGTTGGTTATACACCTTATTATGTAGGAGCAACATACATTGGAGATGATGCTGGTAGAAAAGATGATGCTGGTAACACCATAAAACGTAGAGATGTTCCACATGGAAGTACTAGTACAGCAAAACTTTGGCAAAAAATTATGTCAAAAATACATGCAAATTTAACAGTTACTGAATTTGAAGTTCCTAAAAATGTATATTTTACAAAAATTAATTTAGAAGATGGAGGAAAGCAATCTTCTGGCTCTAAAGCAGCATTTATTGAAGGTACTGCTCCTTCTAGAGTAAGTTCTCAACCATCTCCTGAAGATACAAAGAAACCAGATAATAATCAACAAGAAGAAGAGAATAATAATAACAACAATAATTCAGGTAACAATGGTGGTGGCTCTACTCCTCCTGATAATGGTGGAAATAGTGGTGGAACTACTACTCCTCCTGATAATGGTGGAAATAGTGGTGGTACTACTCCTCCTGATAATGGTGGAAACAGTGGTGGTACTACTCCTCCTGATGATGGTGGAAACAGTGGTGGTACTGTCACCCCTCCTGATGGTGGTGGAAATACAACACCTTAGTTTAATAAAAGATTATATTTAAATATTAATAAATACTTAAAATTCAAACAAAAATATAAGGAGTTGCCTCAGAGTGATTTTTAGAAATCCTCAATGAGACACTCCTTTTTTAGTAATTATAATTAATGTGGGAATTGTTATAATATTTATGTATTACAAATTATATAAATTTTATATTTTTTGCTTATTGTATACCAAAAGTCTGGAATGTATTTAATTTACCATATCTTTTGATAAGTATATCCCATTCTTCCTTATCATAAAAATCACACTTATTTACACCAAATAATTTGGCAACTTCAATTGCAAATCTACCAGCTGACTCTAAATCACTAAAATGAGTTGCACCTGTAGCACATCCAGCAACAGGCATTTCTGTAGTAATTGCTACTCCAACTACTGGAGAATTTGTAGCAACTGCTGGCTGTAAAATACTATTCAAATGATACAAGTCATTTCCATATGGTGTTATATCTTGAATAGATAAAGGAAATACAAATGGAGATTTTCCAGTTACAGTCTGTATAATATCTAAAAGATTATCACTAGTTTTCAATATATACCCTTCTTTTACAGTTGGCGATATTGCAAATCCTCTAGTATTGATTATTCTATTACCTTTAGTAGTATCGATTGAAAGTATTGCATCACAACTACTGTCAACTTCATTTTCATTCATAGTTATCATATCTATTGGTGAATCCATAAAAGGTGTAGGATAGTGCTCTTTAGTTGGAGCATCTGGACAAATATGAGTCGAAATCACAATATCTCCTTCTAATACATCTCCTTTTCGTTGCATATCTAAAAGTTTCGCTGCTACTGAAATTGCTACCAATGCTCCATCACCATCTGAAACAAAACCTATTACCTCTGGTCTTGCCCCAATACCTCCAAGTCTGCCTAAAATACCAAGAGTAGGAGCACTTCCTCCTTTTAATTTACCATTCTTGCCAGCAATTGTAAGCTTAACTAAATCTGTAGAACCTTTACTTGATGAAAGCTTTTTTACTATTATATTTTCTCCACCATAGCTTTGTAAGTATGTCTTTACTTCTTCTCCACTTGCAGTTGATTTGTCTAAAATATCATAAACCTCTAATACTTGTTTTAATACCATATTTAATCTCCTTTCTTTATGTATTTTTTTAATAATACATTATTTACTGTACAAAACATCTACACCACACATTGCTAGTACTTTAATTGCTTTTATAAGTGCTATTTTTCCTTCTTCTCCACCAGCAGCTACAGCAAATTCTTCTGTATGAGTTGCAGTATTTTCTTTTAATTTGATATACGCTTGTATTGCAGGTATTTCATGAGTTAAATTTCCAGTATCAGTTGAGCCAATACCTTGAGTTAAATCTCTTTCAATATAGTCTTCACCTAATACTTCAAAATTTTCTCTAACTATATTTACTAATCTTGAATCATTTTTTATTTCTTTATATATCTCATCTAATTGAATTACTTCTACACTAGTTCCTGTAGAAATTGCAGCTCCCTTAGCACAATTTTTAAGCATATCACAAATTTCATTTAGGTATTCTATGCTTAATGCTCTTACATTAAATATAGCTGTAGATTTTTCGGGAATTATGTTATGTATACTACCTCCATCAGTTATAATTCCATGTACTCTTGCATAATCTTTAAGATGTAATCTCATGCTATTTACACTATTAAACAATGCTATTACTCCACTTAATGCACTTCTTCCTTCCCAAGGATAAGCAGCAGCATGAGAAGCTTTTCCACTAAAATCAAATTTTAAATTAACTTGAGCAAATGATATATCATCAGGTATTGAAGCATCACATGGATGTAAAATTAATGCAGCATCTACATCTTTAAATACTCCTTCTCTAATCATAGTTATCTTTCCACCTACTCTTTCTTCAGCAGGTGTTCCAAACACTTTTACAGTTCCTTCTATATCATATTTTTTTATAACTTCTTTTAAAATAATACCCGCTCCAACAGAACTTGTGCCTATAATATTGTGTCCACAAGCATGTCCCATACCTGGAAGTGCATCATATTCAGCTAAAAAAGCCACTGTCTTTCCACCAGTTCCATTTGAGTAGACTGCCTCAAAAGATGTTTCTAATCCTCCTACACCTTTTGTCACATTGAATCCATTTTCTTCTAATAAATCACATAATGCTTTTTGTGATTTAAATTCTTCAAATGCTAATTCTGGATTTTCAAATAAAGATTTAGATACCTTTTCAAATGATGCTTTTTTCTCATCAGATAACAACTTTATATCTTCTTTGATTTTTAATTTTAATTCTTCCATACTTACTACCTCCTTAAAGCATTCCATTTATTTTTAGAACTGTTTGAGATATAAAAGCAGAACCAAAATAAGTAGATGTCATAACTATAAATGATATAACTACTAGCTTCCAGCTCAAAGTCTTTAATATATCCAATTGGTTACCTACAGAAATTCCTGCAAAAGCTAATAATGGTGTTACTGTAGACATAAAATTTATTTTTCCTATATTACTTGCTATAAAATCTCCAACTGGTGATATTGGAAGTGATAATACAAACGCAACCAAAGTAGCCCATGCAAAACCTGGTAAATTTGGTCTCTTAACAAAATTCTTTATTACAATAGCAATTATTACTAATATAAAACCAAATACACTTCCAATCAATAAATCTTTAGCCTGTGTTTTAAGTGCTATAGCCTGTCCAAAGCAAATAATAATATATATGAACATTACTATTTTTATCTGTTCCATAATAGTCTTCAAAGTTTTTTCCATCTATACACCCTCCATTATAAAACATCTCTTGTTTTTGTTTTTTTTCTACTTCTAAACTTCTCAATAATTGGAGCCACTTTACTATAATAATAATTGGCAACTGGTAATGATAAAAATAATTCTATGTATATTCCAGTAACAGCTGTAATCAATCCGCTGGTTGCTGAATAAGCTAAAATCTGTTCAGACATATTTGGTACAGTATTCATCAATGATGCTGTTGCAGCCCCCATCATAGAACCACTTCCCATTCCTGATGCCATTGCTAAAGCATATGGATGAAAGCCTATAAGAACACCCAGTGGTGCCAAAAATGAAAATAATAATGTTCCAAAGATACTACCACTTATATAAGTTCCTAATGTTCCTATACCTTCTGGTGAATTCAATCCATACTTATCCCCAATAATTCCTAGTGCTGTGTCACGACATAATGAAAAAGTTCCTCCTAATGCACTTCTTCCAAGACCTAATGCTACTCCAACAGGTAATGCTATTAACATTGTACCCATATGACCAAACTCTTGTAATAAAAGTGCTGGTCCTGCTTGAAGTAATATACCAACTTTAGGTCCTGCATTAATTCCAAACATGATTCCCAATGGATATAGAGTTAAGGATAAAAGATATGGAGATACATTTATTTCATTATCTCCTATAAACTTTTTTAAAGCTGGTATAATCCTTCCTAACAAATGAGGGGAAACAGCCATACCTATAAAGATAGCCCATAGTATACTAAGTAAAGTTATATTAATACCCATAACTTTAAATGAAATAGGCCCAATTAATTCAGCCAATACTGTAATTATACAGGCTGCTATCAGAGCATTTCTAATTCCTGTCTTTCCTTTCATTTCTGTACCTCCTTGCAATTTTTATAATTTTCTTACAATATAATTGTTAGTGATTTAATTATATATTCTCTCATCGATAATGTATAATATAAATTTTTCATTATTTTTATATGCTTTTAGTCATAAAGCAAAAGGAGGATTAAACATCATGGATTTATTACAATTAAAATATTTTCAAGTTATAGCTCGTACTGAAAATATGACTAATGCTGCTAAGCAATTGCATGTAACACAGTCAGCACTTAGTAAAAGTATAGCTCTACTTGAAATGGATTTAGGTGTAAAATTATTTGACAGGAAAGGAAGGTCTATTAAATTAAACTATTGCGGAAATATTTTTCTTAAAAGAGTTGATTCAATACTTAATTTATTAGATACATCAACTAAAGAAATAAAAGATTTAGCTTGTAGTGAGTTTGACCAAATCAAATTAATCGTACTTACTGCATCAGGGTTAATTTTAGATGTACTTAGTGAATTTAAAAAATTACATCCAAATATTTCATTCAAATTAATGCAACATGTTCCAAAATCAACATTTGACTACGATTTTGATATATGTATTACTTCATATTGCTTTGAATTTAAATCATCAAATTATGAAGTATTAACTAGTGAAGAAATATTTATAGGTATCCCTTATAACAATCCACTATCAAAGCTTAACAGTATATATTTTAAAGATGTACAAGATGAGAATTTTATATGTTTAGAAGAAGGTACAAATTTCAGAAAAATTACAGATAGATTTTGTAACTATGCTGACTTTGAACCTAATGTATGTTTTGAATGTGATTCTCCTTCAACTGTTTATAATTTGATAAAAGAAGGTCATGGAGTTGGATTTATTCCTGAAAAATCATGGTGTATAGATTATGAATCTTCTATTAAACTATTGCCTATTAATGATATAAGATGTGAGCAATTTATTGAGCTATATTGGACAGATAATAAATTTTTAAACAAGTCAACAAGGATGTTTATTGATTTTATAAAAAACTATCTTAATAAATAGTAAAGCTCAATGTTGCACTGAGACCCAAAAGGTTGGACTTTATACTGGAATGAGTTTTCATTCCAGTATTTTTATTTTTATGCAGGTTTTTATTCATATTAAATTTTATAATCAACTGGACTACTTTTAGTTTTTTATTCTATTAACGCTGTTTCTTATAATTAGTCTTGGATAAAGTTTTCTTGGGATATGTTCTGTACTCTTTTTATTTATTGTATTTACTAAACTATCTACTCCATTTTTTATAACTTGTTCTCTTGGGTCATCTATTGTTGATAAGTGTGACCTAAAGTAAGATATCAATTCAATATTATTATATCCTATTACAGATATGTCTTCTGGTACATTTATACCATAAGTAGTTTTTAATTCTTGTATTATAGAAATAGCTGGTACATCTTGTTGCACAAATATAGCTGAAGCTTTTTTTATTTTATCAATATATTTTTTTAATAGCTCAACTTGAGATTCAAAATCCATTCTAGATTCAATTACATCAGTCTTTAAATTAGCTTCTTCCATAGCATTTAAATACCCTTTTGTTCTATCTTCGTGCATTTTTGAACTCTTATCTTCTGAAGTTATTGTTATTATATTTTTATGACCATGATCTATTAAATGCTTAGTAGCTATATAACCTCCATATACGTTATCATCCCAAAAGAAATTATCTACTTCTCCTACAAAAGATGGCTTAAAATATATGAATACATGTGGAAAATTATTGTCTTTTAAAAACTCATACTCTTCTTTTTTTATTGATTGAGACACTATTACTAATCCATCAACCATTTGTCCATTAACCATTTTATAGACATTACTGTCACCACTAATGTTATTATTAGGCTGTATTATAAAGTCGTACTTATTAGTCTCAATAGAATTTATAGAACTGTCCATTATATCACTAAAAAATTTTCTAGTGTCTTGATGATTAAAATTATTTGAAAAGATTACCCCTATTCTATTTGTTTCTTTTTTTGCTAGATTTCTCGCATTTACATTAAAATGAAACCCTAGCCTGTTAGCCTCTTCCACTACCTTCTTTTTTGTTTTTTCAGATACATTAGGATTATTGTTTAAGCACCTAGAGACAGTTGAATAGCTAATGCCTAGGTTCTTTGCAATATCTTTAATAGTTACCATCTTTATCCCCTACTTCACTTCATTTTATTTTTGCTAATATAATACTACACCATGTTGTAAATAATTGTCAACTTGATTATGTAAACGCTTGTAACTATAAAAAAATAGGTAGAATCTAAAAAGATATCTACCTATTTTAATAAAAAAACTTATCATATATTTAAGTGATTTTATGGTTTTGCTTTTGGTGTAAATACTACTGACATAATATATCCAAAAAATATAGCTGCGGCTATTCCACCAGCTGTAGCAGTTGTTCCACCTAGAAAAATACCTAAAAATCCATCACTTTGTATTGATTTTATCACTCCTGTTGCAAGTGAATATCCAAATCCTATTATAGGAACTGTTGCACCTGCTGCTGCAAACTTAACTAATGGCTCATAAAGTCCTAGAAAAGTTAAAACTACACCAGATGTTACATATGTTACCATAACATATGGAGTTTGCATCTTAAAATAATCCATCATTACTTGGGCTATTAAACATATAATTCCACCTACAATAAATACTCTTACATAGTCCATTAACATATATATCACATCCTACTCATTTACTATTACTACTGCATGTGCAACACATGGTATTGTTTGCTTTTGTAGTGTACTTGTTGGTGATAATAGTGCTCCTGTTGATACGAGCATTACTTTGTTAAATTCTTTTTTTCTTAACTTTTCATATATATATCCTGCAAATACTGTAGCTGAACATCCACATCCACTTCCACCACAGTGAACATCTTGCTCTTTAAGGTTAAACATTTCTATACCACAATCAGTATAACACTTTGAAATATCTACACCTTTTTGTTTTAAAAAGTCTTCTGTTATCTGTTTTCCAAGTGTACCTAAATCGCCAGTGGCAATTATGTCAAAGCTATTTGGGTCATCATTAGTGTCTTCAAAATAAGAATATATAGTATCTATTGCTGCTGGAGCCATGGCTGGTCCCATATTATTACCATCATCAATACCTTTATCTATTACTTTTCCAACTGTAACATATTTTACTTTAGGACCTTCTCCATTAGGAGCTAGTAAAACACTTCCTGCTCCTGTAACTGTCCATTGAGCTGTCATTGGCTTTTGATTTCCTAGCTCTAGTGGAAATCTGAATTGTCTTTCTGCTGTACAATAATGGCTTGATGTACCTGATAGCACTAAATCTGCAAAACCACCATCTACAAGCATAGAACCTATGCAAAGTCCTTCTGCCATTGTAGAACAAGCACCATATATACCCAAAAATGGAATTGCTAATTCTCTTGCAGCAAAAGATGCTGGTACTATTTGATTGATTAAATCTCCACCTAACATGTAATTTACATCTGACAGTTTTTTTCCTGCCTTTTGTATGGCTTTCTGTGATGCAGTCTCTACCATTTTACTTTCAGCTAATTCCCAAGTTTTTTCACCATATAAATCATCGGTCATAATCATATCAAAATAGTCCTTTAGCGGTCCTTCACCTTCTTTAGAACCGACTATAGTGCCAGCTGATATTATTGTTGGTTTATTTTCTAGCTTGACTGTTCTTTTTCCAATTCTTTTATTTTTCATATTTTCACACCTTTTTAATTTTGAATTTTACTATTTAATCCTTTAATATTAATTGAAATTTTCATAGCTATTTTCTAATAGATAATTTTTCTAGCTAATAGTTAATTAATAAAGTTTAAATTAAATAAAAATCATCTAAAACATTTTAAAAATATAATAAATAATTCCACATAAAATAGAAGAACCTATACCATAAACTAAAACTGGTCCTGCAATTTTAAATAGGTTTGCACCTACACCTAATACATATCCTTCTCTTTTATACTCCATTGCAGGAGATACTATTGAGTTAGCAAAACCTGTTATTGGTATTATAGAACCAGCTCCTGCTCTTTTTCCGATTAGGTCATAAACTCCTAATCCAGTTAGAAATGCCCCTATAAATATTAGTGTTATTGATGTAGCAGAACTAGCACCTAATTTATCAAGCCCTCCAACTTTCATGTATAAATCATTTATAGCTTGCCCTATCATACAAATAATTCCACCTACAATAAATGCAAGTGTATAGTTTTTTAAATATGTAGGTTTTGGGCTTATTTGGTCTACATACTTTTTATAATTTTTATCCATACTAAACACCTCTCTAAAGTATTATTTGTTAATTTTAAAAAAATAAACCTATAATTTATTTTAGACACTTAAAGTTTTGTCAAAAAATAAAAAAGATGCCTAATAAAGAAAATAATTTATTTTCTATTATAAAGACACCTTGTTTTTTAATATTTTTTATTTGAACTTATAATTTTTTAATCGAAACTTAAAAACTTAATATAAAAACTTAATATATTATAAATATTATCATGATATATATTCTTTTAACTTAGACAATACTTTTTTCTCTATTCTTGATACTTGAACCTGTGATATATTGAGCATTTCTCCTATTTCACTTTGAGTCATATCTTCAAAATATCTGAGAACTATTATTTGACGTTCTCTCTTATCCAGTCTTCCAAGTATGTCCTTTAATAATATATTATCTACAACTTTTTCTTCCTCACTTTCTCCTTTCATGCTTATCTTATCAATAAGACAGATTGGAGAACCTTCTTCTTCATGAATAACACCTTGCAAATACTCTACATTAAAGTTAGCTTCCATAGCCATTACTAAATCTTCTTTTTCTACATCTAATGCTTGAGCTATTTCTTCTATACTTGGCTCTCTACCTAGCTTTTTAGTTAAAGCTTCACTTTCCATCTTGGCCTTTACAGCTATTTGCTTCAATGACCTTGATACTTTTATCATACCATCATCTCTTAAGTATCTCTTTATTTCACCTAGAATCATTGGTACTGCATAAGTAGAGAATTTAACATTAAACTTGGGGTCAAATTTATATATTGATTTTATTAAACCTATAGAACCTAACTGAAATAAATCTTCTCTATCATACCCTATATTTAAAAATCTAGATACAACGCTCCTAACTAGACCTAAATTACTTGATATTAATATTTCTTTTGCCTCTTCATCTCCATTTTGAACTTTATCAATAAGTTCTAGAGTCTCTTCATGACTAAGAAGAGGTTTTTTTTCTTCTCTGGCAACAGTTACTTCCATAATAAAACCTCACTTTTGGACTTTATTTAGGCAAATTTATTTTTTTAGTCATTTCAATTCTAGTGCCATTATCTTTTCTAGAACTTACCTCTACATCGTCCATAAAGCTTTTCATAACTGTGAATCCCATTCCTGATCTATCAAGTTCTGGTTTTGATGTATAAAGTGGTTCCATTGCCTTCTCCACATTTTCTATTCCATACCCTTCATCTTCAACTACAATTTTTATAGTATTTCCTTCTATCTCACATCTCAAAAAAACAAACTTAGAACTGTCTTCTTCATATCCATGTATTATAGCATTTGTAACAGCCTCAGAGACAGCAGTTTTTATATCAACTAATTCATCTACTGTTGGGTCTAATTTTGCTGCAAATGATGCTACTATAACTCTTGCTAAACTTTCATTTTCTGATAGTGCCGAAAATTTAACTTCCATAATATTATTCATCACATACTCCTCCCTACAAAGAACTTAGAGCTTCTTCATACGTATCATAAATGCCAATAATTTTATTTAACCCAGATAAATCAAAAATTTTCTTAACTCGTGAACCTATATTAATTACTGAAACTCGTCCCCCTTCATTAGAAATTTTTTTATATCTACCTATGATGACACCTATACCTGAAGAATCCATAAAATTAATATTTCCAAAATCAAATACAACATTTTTTACTTGATTAACACTTAATAAGTTATCTATTTCTTCCCTTATTTCATTAGCTACATGGTGGTCTAGTTCTGAGCACATAAATTCTATGTATAGATTCTTATGTTCTAAGGAATATTTTACCATCAAAATCCCTCCTTCAATAGTTTTGTAAAAATAGTAACTTTTAATCAATTCTATAATCTTATTTCTATTCCTTCAATGAAATTTAACTAGTTTTGTCGTATTATTTCTACCATCGTTTCATTATATGTTACTTGACCACCAATATCTGATATACCAGTATCTGTTAAACTATTAGGATTGCCATGTTTCTTCCACCATCCAACATACATTTTTACTATATAATCACTTACTCTGTTATCTATATTTATCTGAACATCTATCTTTGTTTTTTTTGACTTTAAATCTACAATCTCTTTATTCTTAACACCTATTTTTTTAGCCATACTTTGATTTATATATGCTTGAGCTATAGATGTCTTATCCATAAAGTGTTGACTAAACAAAGTATCTGCATGGTGATTAGTTAGCAGTCTAAAAATATTTTTTCTATTTTCATATTCAAAGTTTCTAGTTTTGTTACTTATATACACTGGAATTGGACTAATTCCTAAATCTCTTATCCTTTCTGAATAAAGTTCATACTTTCCAGATGGAGTTTCAAACTTCTTATCTTCCCAAGCAATAGGATTATGTATAGTAAAATAACTATTTTTAAGTTTTTCTATATCTAGGCTTTTATCAAAGCATTTAAGTGGTTCAATTACTTTTTCTAAGTATTCTTTTTTTGATACAAAAGGATAGTCTCTTAGCTCCATCTTTTTAGCTAACTCCATAAAGAAATAATACTCATCCATCAATTCATGCTTTGGTTTTACTGCTCTTTCATTGTATGTTATATATGGATTAGTCATTGAGCTATAAATTATATCTTCACTTTCAAGCGTATTTGTACAAGGTATAAATAAGTCACATAAAGTAGCTGTGTCAGTTATAAACATATCAAAACATACTTTAAATTCAATCTTTGAAAAAACTCTTTCTAGTTCTACTAAATCTGGCAACTGATTTAACATGTTACTTTTAGTTATTACTGCCATCTTTATAGGAATATTTCCTTTTAGTGATTTACTTGACATATTATCAAATTCACTCAGTATATTATTTGTTTTCTCTAACATATTATTAGCTTCATTTGGTGTATTGTCTTTTAAAGATTCTTCTATAAACTTGCTAATATTACTTACATAAAACTCCCTATCTTCTCCATATGATTGACTATTATAAGGGTCAGCATCTATCACATTTGGATAAACCTTATTAGCATAATTCACTCCTCCACCACTAAATCCTATTTGACCTGTTATAGCTCCTAAGGCATCTATCGCTCTTATTGTATTTCCTCCATTTTTATACTTTTGAAGACCATAACCTACGTTTATACTTGAATATTTATTAGCATATAAATTAACTAACTCTCTTATATCCTTTTCTTTAACACCACATTCATCACTTAAAAAGTTTAAATCTAATGAATCCAAATATTTTTTATATTCCTCAAAACCAACAACATACGAATTTATATATTCTTCATCCTGCAAGTTATCTTCTATTATAATTTTTGCCATAGCCATAGCTAATGCTCCATCTGTTCCAGGGCTTACTTGTATGTACTTATCTGCCATTTGAGCAGTCTTTGTATATATAGGGTCAATGACTACTATTTTTATCCCTTTTTCTTTAGCTTTTTTAATTATTTGCATAGTATGAATGGTAGTATATGCTGGATTTTTTCCCCATATAAAGATACTCTTGCTGTTTAGCATATCTTCTATAGCATGTCCCTTAGCTACTCCAAAGTCATACTTTTGGGCATGTATTCCTGCACTCCAACATGGCCCTCCCTTATGTCTACTAACTCCTCCATAAAAATTAAAAAACACATCTCCTATATATTTTAATATAGACCCACTTCCATATTGGTCATAGTGCATAATAGACTTTGATGTATACTGTTCTTTATAATATAGGAGTTTATCTGCCATTATCTCTAATGCTTCATCAAAAGAAATCTTTTTCCATAGACCGTCTACCTTTAACATTGGAGTCTCTATCCTATCTTTATGATTTAATCTATCTAAATGAGCCAACCCTTTTTTACATATAAATCCTTTTGTATAAGGATGATTCCTATCTCCTTCAATTTTTATCACATTATTTCCACTAGTATAAACATTAAATTTACAACAATCATGGCAATCTAGTGTACATCCATGACTTAATTTCTTCATTGTATCCATAAAATATCTTTCTCTCCTTATAAACGCTACCTATTCACTATATTTTTATTAAGATTTGTATACTGAAAATATCCTGCTGAAGACATAAATATATTTTATCAAAATAAATTTAAAAATACCTTATAAATATGATATTCATATAAAATTACTTTCAACAAATCGAATTAAGAAAGCACAATATTAAATTCACACATACTGTTTAATATTAAAATAGCAGTTAGACTGCCTTATAGATTTACTTACTATATTTCTTAGTTAATAAAAAACCTTTCAATTACTTTATCTTTAAGATACAGTAATTGAAAGGTTTTACTAAGTTTAAAAATTAATTTTAAATCCTTAGACATTTTTCATTTTCTCTTTTGTATCACATTAAAAGTTAACTTGATAAGTTAAATTGATTTTTATCTATAACCTACTTATAATATGATTATATTAGTGCTATATTTGAAAGTTATAAACACATTATATTATAATATACTCTTTACACATTTCAATCTAGTTTTCAATGCTTTCCCCTTTGCCAGTATAAACATAAAAATTCTGTTAACCGTATGGATTACAAAGAATTCTAAGCGATTAATTAATTTTTATTTGATTATTTATTTTCTAATGTATTTTTTCTACTTACAGAAATAAAGTACAAACAAAATTTAAAATGTCTTTAATAATACTATTATATAAAACAATAAAAGCCTTATGTTGTTGATTCTTACAGATTACTTATCATCTGTTTTGAAAACACATTAGGCTTTTTAAATATTCAATATACTATTTTATATATCTTTCGATTATATTTTTATATACTATATATTATTTTTTCTTTTTGTTGGCTTTTTCTATATTAATTTTGTTACCTTTTATCTTAATATCTTTCATTTTTTCAATTACTGTTTTTGCATCTTTTTTAGGTATTTCAACAAAAGTATACTTATCATATATATCTATAGTCCCTACCATTTTACCTGGTATTCCAACTTCTCCAGCTATAGCACCAACGATATCTTTAGCTTGTATTCTTTGATTTCTACCAATATTGATAAACAATCTAATCATACCATCTTTAGCTCCAGTAACACCTTTTCTATCTCCACGTTCTCTTCTAGGTTTTTCTTCTATTATTTCTTCTTTCATTTCTTCACCTAGAGATAACTTAACAAGTGCAGCAGCAATATCAACCATTGCATAATCTTCATCATTACAGAAGCTTTCTAACCATTGTAATTGTTTAGTTAAATGACCTTCTTCTATAGTTTGTTTAACTTGTGCAAAGAAAGTACCTACTTTTTTCTCTTCAACATCAGTTATTGTTGGTATATTATGCTTGATTAATTTAGATTTAGTATATCTTTCTATATCTTTCATCTTTCTCATTTCTTTTCCAAATACAAAAGTAAATGACATACCTTCTCTACCAGCACGACCAGTTCTACCAATTCTATGAACATAGTATTCTTCATCTTGTGGTAAATCATAGTTGAATACACATTCAACATCATCAACATCTATACCTCTAGCTGCAACATCAGTAGCAACAAGTATATCTATTGTACCATTTCTAAACTTATCCATTACTATATCTCTTTGTGTTTGCTTTAAATCACCATGTAATGCATCTGCAAAATATCCTCTTGCTTGTAAATCTCCCACTAATTCATCTGCTTTTCTCTTAGTATTGCAGAAAACAACTGACAATTTAGGGTCATACACATCAACTAATCTACATAATACTTCCAATTTATTTGATGATCTAGTTTCTATATAATATTGTTTTGTATTTGAAACTGTAAGTTCTTTTCTAACAACTTTTATATGTTCTGGGTCTTTTTGATATCTCTTAGTCAAATCTAAAATTCCTTTTGGCATAGTTGCTGAAAAGAAAGTTGTTTGTCTTTCCTCAGGAATCTTACTTAAAATCATTTCTATATCTTCTCTAAATCCCATATCTAGCATTTCGTCTGCTTCATCTAGTATAATCATTTTTACATTATCCATCTTTAATGTTTTACGATTAATATGGTCTATTGTACGTCCAGGTGTACCTATTACAACTTGCACACCACTCTTTAGAGATTTTATCTGTCTATCTATTGGTTGACCACCATATATAGGTAATGTCTTTATTCCGTACGAGTATTTAGCTAGTTTTCTTATTTCTGTAGATACTTGTATTGCAAGTTCTCTTGTTGGGCAAAGTACTACAGCTTGTAAACTTCTATTATTTGGGTCTATTGTTTCTAGTATAGGTATACTAAAAGCTGCTGTTTTCCCCGTACCAGTTTGTGCTTGTCCTATAACGTCTTTACCTGACAAAATTGCAGGTATAGACTGTGCTTGTATAGGAGATGGCTCTTCAAACCCCATTTCAGCTATAGCTTTTTTTATTCCCTCATTTATTGGTAAATCTTCAAACTTTGTTATATTCATATATTATTCCTCTCCGTTATCAATTAATCTTAACCTATCCATTATATACTTTTTTAGGATATTCTGCAATTAATATTTTTAACAGTATGATTAAATAATATACATAAAATACAAAATTGATATATATATAAAATATGTAAATAACATTAATATACCTTGTAATCTACTAAGTCTATTTGATTTAAGAGTTGGTACTATTACTAATAACAATAATAATATCATAAATGGTATATCAAGTTTTCTATTTTGAGATAATATTGGTATGTTATTTGGTATTGCTGATACAGCTATTACTGATACTATATTTAATATATTTGCACCTAAAATATTTCCTACAGATATTTCATGATGATTTTTTCTTATGGCAGTAATTGAAGACACTATCTCTGGTAAAGAAGTTCCAAGTGCTATTATAGTCAAACTCACTATACCTTGAGGTATATTAAGAAAACTAGCTATTCTTACACCACTCTCTATAAGAATTTGAGAACCTATTATCATCATTATTAAGCCTGTAGCAAAAATTATTAGTATTTTTATGATTTCTGCTATAGAGAAACCTCTGTACTGTTTACTCTTCTTTGTAGGTATTTCTTTAATAGTATCTTTTTGAACACCTCTATTTTTAGTATGCGATTTCCCTACAACACTCTTATAGTTATTAACCATATAAAAAATCAATATTATTATAAGTAATAATGAATCTCCTCTTGTTATAACTCCATCTAACCCCAATAAAATTAAAACTATAACAGATACTATTAATAGTAAAGACTTAGAAAAAAACATTTTTTTATCTACATTAAATGGACTTATAAAAACAACTAACCCTAATGCTAATCCTGTATTACATATTATAGAACCAATTGCATTTCCTAAACTCATTGTAGTGTGACCATCAATAGAAGCAAGTAATGACACTGTAAATTCAGGCAATGTTGTTGCAAAACTAACAATAGTTGCTCCAAGTATAATTTCTGAAATATTCGTTTTTCTACCTATCTCTACAGTACAATTTATAAAGATATCTGCGCCTTTAGTAATTAATAGGAAACCTACTAAAAATAATATCACTGTGATAAACAATATATCACCTCCCCCTATTAAATAAATATTCAAGTTGTAAAGATGTATGCTTTTTCTTTTTTGTACTGAGATTTATTTATTTCTAATTTATAATTTTTTCAAATATTACCTTATTAATTTAGACATTTATTTGTTTCATTTTATTAATATATGGGTATAATTTCATCACATTACTAACATATAATTTGTTTTATACTTTAAAACGACATTTTTTTATTTTTCATGTATACAGGATACGTATAATATGTTATTATTATATTAGAAAATATATTTTTTAAAAAATATATAAAATAAATTAAGTATATAAAAATTAATTTTAATAACATTATTTATCATTTAAATCTAAGGAGGAAATACTTAATGAATGCATGGCAAGGATTTAAAACAGGAAGATGGACTAAAGAAGTAAATGTCAGAGAGTTTATACAATTAAACTATTCTCCATATGAAGGAAATGACTCTTTCTTAGCTGGTGCTACTGAAAACACTAAAAAATTATGGGACAAAGCAATGGTCTTATTTAAAAAAGAAAGAGAAAATGGTGGTACTTTAGATGTAGATACAAAAACTATTTCTGGAATAGCTGCATATGCTCCAGGATATTTAGATAAAGTATTAGAAACAATAGTTGGATTACAAACGGATGCCCCTTTAAAAAGAGCGGTTATGCCATATGGTGGTATAAAAATGGTTGAAAATTCATGTGATGCTTTTGGATATGAATTAGACCCTGAAATAAAAGAAATATTCACTAAATATAGAAAAACACATAACCAAGGAGTTTTTGACGCATATACTCCAGAAATGAGAGCTGCTAGAAAATCTGGTATAATAACAGGTCTTCCAGATGCTTATGGTAGAGGTAGAATAATAGGTGACTATAGAAGAGTTGCTTTATATGGTGTTGATGCCTTAATAGAAGATAAAATCGAACAAAAGAAATCATTAGAAGTTTCTTGTATGGATGAAGAAGTTATAAGACTAAGAGAAGAAATAACTGAACAAATATCAGCTTTAAACGAACTTAAAAAGATGGCTGAATCTTATGGATTTGATATATCAAAACCAGCAACTAACTCAAAAGAAGCTGTACAATGGTTATACTTTGGTTATTTAGCTGCTGTTAAAGACCAAAATGGTGCTGCAATGTCTTTAGGTAGAACATCTACTTTCCTAGATATATACTTTGAAAGAGATTTAAAAGCTGGAACAGTAACAGAGGAAGAATTACAAGAATATATGGACCATTTTGTTATGAAATTAAGAATGGTTAAATTCTTAAGAACTCCTGATTACAACAACTTATTCTCTGGAGACCCAACTTGGGTAACTGAGTGTATAGGAGGTATGGGAGTAGATGGTAGAACATTAGTTACTAAAAACTCATTTAGAATGTTAAATACTCTATATACATTAGGACCATCACCAGAACCAAACTTAACAGTTTTATGGTCAACTAAATTACCTCAAGGATTCAAAGATTTCTGTTCTAAAGTATCTATAGATACAAGTTCAGTTCAATATGAAAATGATGATTTAATGAGACCATACTGGGGAGATGATTACGGTATAGCTTGTTGTGTATCTGCAATGAAAATAGGTAAACAAATGCAGTTCTTCGGAGCTAGAGTTAACTTAGCAAAAACTTTATTATATGCTATAAATGGTGGTATTGATGAAAAATCTGGTGCTCAAGTTGGGCCAAGATTTGAGCCTATAACTTCTGAGTATTTAGACTTTGATGAAGTTATGAGTAAATTTGAACCATTTACTGATTGGTTAGCAAACTTATATGTAAATACTTTAAATGTAATACACTATATGCATGATAAATACTCTTATGAAGCATTAGAAATGGCATTACATGATAGAGATATATTTAGAACTATGGCTTGTGGTATGGCTGGATTATCAGTTTGTGCGGATTCATTATCTGCTATAAAACATGCTAAAGTTAAGACTATCAGAAATGAACAAGGAATAGCTGTTGATTTCGAAATAGAAGGAGATTATCCAAAATACGGAAACAACGATGATAGAGTTGATAGTATAGCTGTAGAGCTAGTTGAAAGCTTCATGAATAAGATAAGAAAAAATAAAACTTATAGAAATTCTTATCCTACTCAATCTATACTTACAATAACTTCAAATGTTGTTTATGGTAAGAAAACTGGTAATACACCAGATGGTAGAAGAGCTGGTGCTCCATTTGCTCCTGGTGCAAACCCAATGCATGGTAGAGATACTAATGGTGCTTTAGCTTCATTATCTTCAGTTGCTAAATTACCATATGAGCATGCTCAAGATGGTATATCTAATACTTTCTCTATAGTACCTGGTGCTTTAGGAAAAGATATGGCTGAAAGAATAAATAATCTTTCTGCAATGATGGATGGTTACTTCGCTCAAAATGCTCATCACTTAAATGTTAATGTATTTGATAGAGCTACTTTAGAAGATGCTATGGAACATCCAGAAGAATATCCACAATTAACTATAAGAGTTTCTGGATATGCAGTTAACTTCATAAAATTAACTAAAGAACAACAATTAGATGTTATAAACAGAACATTCCACGGTAAAATGGCTTAGTCTTTAAATTTTTATACTTTAGCTAAGATTACTACTGTGTAGAAAATAAAAATAAATGGCTATCTTATATTCGGATTATTTCTGGTATAAGATGGCCTTTTTTAGAGAAATATTATAACTATTAATAAAGTTATCAAAATATATTGTGAGGTGAACTCTATGATTAAAGGAAAAGTACACTCTATAGAAACATTTGGTACTGTAGATGGCCCAGGAATAAGATACATACTATTCTTTCAAGGATGTCCTCTTAGATGCAAATACTGTCATAATAGAGATACATGGGATACCAAATCTGGAAAAGAATATACAGTTGATGAAATAATAACTGATGCTCTTAAGTATACTTCTTTTATGAAGTTTTCTGGTGGAGGTATTACTGCTTCTGGTGGCGAGTCTACTCTTCAACCAGAGTTTTTAAGTGAACTATTTAAAAAAGCTAAAGAAAATAACATACACACTTGTCTAGATACATCTGGATTTGTAGATATAGAAACTATAGACTCAGTTTTAGATAATACTGACTTAGTTTTGCTTGATTTAAAACATATGGTTGAAGAAAAGTCTATTGATTTGACTGGCGTGGGTATGGATAAAGCTTTAAAACTTGCTAAACACTTAGAATCAAGAAATATTCCAGTATGGATAAGACATGTTTTAGTTCCTGGGATTACTGATGATATAGATAACTTAGAAAGATTAGGTAGATTCGTTGCTACATTAAAAAATGTAGAGAGATTGGAATTGCTACCATATCATTCTATGGGAATACACAAATGGGAAAATTTAGGCATCGATTATGAGTTAAAAGATGTTCCTGATGCTACCAAAGAAGATATTAAAAAAGCTAGTGAAATAATCTCTAAGTTTGGAGCAAAAGTATATAATAGCTAATACTCCTTGAGATTAATAACTATCACAATAAAATAAGGTAAAATATACGATTTAAAAAACCTTATATTTTACCTTATTTTTAATATACTTTATCTACACTCATCAATTTGATAATTTAAGTCTATAAAACTCAGATGCACTTACAGGTCTACCAAATAAAAAACCTTGAATAATATCTACACCTAAACTCTTCACTATATTGTATTCTTCATAAGACTCAATACCCTCAACACAAACTTTCAAATTGATAATATGAGCTAATTTAATAATATATTCTAGAAAGGTATGTTCATAACTATTATATGTAATATTCTTAACAAAACTTCTTTCAATCTTTATTATATTAACAGATAACTCTTTAAGATAATTTAAAGATGAATACCCAGTACCAAAATCATCAATTGCAATATGTACTCCAATACTTTTTAAACTGATAAACTTGTCATTCAATAAATTTATATCTGGTATCCAACAATTCTCTGTTAGTTCTAAAATCAAAAATTCAGGTTTTAATTGATATTCTATCAAACATTCTATTATAAAATCTCTAAAAAAATCCTCTTTTAATTGAATATACGATACATTTACAGATATTTTGAAAGCTGGATTTACTTTATGCCATTCTTTACACTGTTTTACGGCCTCTTTTATAATCCATTTTCCTACTGGTATAATCAGATTACTTTGTTCTAGTATTGGTATAAATTCAACAGGAGATACTTCTCCATAAGTATTTGAATGCCATCTCAAAAGTGCCTCTGCTCCTATAACGTTTTTGGTAGATGCATCTACCTGTGGCTGGAAAAATAACTCAAGGTCATTAAAATCATTTTCAATACACTCTCTCAATTTCTGTTGCATTGAAATTACTTTCAACTTATTTTCATAGAGTTCTTTTGAAAAAAACTTCATTCTATTTTTACCACCCATTTTTGCGATATCTAGCGCAATGTCAGCATGTTTAAATAAGTCCAAATAATTATCTCCATCTTCTGGATACATAGCAACCCCCGCAGTTACTGTACAATAATATTTATTTGATTCGATTTCATGCTGAGTATTTGTATACAATTGTATTTTTTCATATAAGTTCTCTATCGTTTCTTTATTGCACATAGGGTAAAAAAATGCAAATTCATCTCCATCTAATCTGTACAATCTAACATCCTTAGGTAAATATTCTAAAACTTCTGTAGCAATTGCACGCAAAACCTTATCACCATAAGAGTGCCCATATTTCTCATTTATATTTTTAAAATTATCAATATCCATGATAAATATAGCTCCACTTGTATAGATTTTCTCTTTTATAATACAATTCATTCTGTATTCAAATTGTTCTCTATTCCATGTTCCTGTGATAGAATCAAATTTATTCTTTTCACCTATATTTTTTATTCTACCAACTATAATTATAGTTTTTTGGTCATCTGATACATAAGCCTTACCTCTACAAGAAATCCATACTACTTCTTCATATTTATTAATTAATCTATATTCTAAATTATGTTCATCTTTTTTTCCATCTACCAACGCTTGTATATCATCTTTCCATACTTTGACATCATCTGGATAAACAATTTTACTCCAACAATTGACTACATCAGAATCCATATCTTTACTTAAGTTAAATTCTTCAAAAATTGCTGAAGAAATTTTAAATTTATTCGTATTTATATCCCAAAAAAATATATAATCTTCTGTGCTTTGAGACAAAAGTTCAAAGAAAATTTCTATATGATCTAAATTTAAAGAGTTCGATTCTTCTCTCATCTTTTCCCCCTACAATATAAGTAATATAGTAAGATTATAACCCTACTTATAATAAAAATAAAGTAGGGTTATAATTTATTACTATTGGTGTAGTTTAATCAACAAAATATTCTTATTTAGATTATACTATTTTACTAATCTTTTTATCTCATCAAATGCATCTTCATTTCCATTTCCTCCTACCTTAGTTATCTTATCAAATTTCTTACTTTTAACTAAAGTTTTTTGAGACTCATCAAGTGATTTTTCTACAATCATTACTGGTGATTTATTTTTACCTGCTAAAACACCTACTGTTAAAGCATCTATTAAATCATTTTCTCTTAACATCCCATTTTTTGTTACATAAAGATTTCTTAGTTCTTTATCCTTATAAAACTCTTCTATTACTTTTGAATTTGTTTTATTTCTATCTTCTCCACCTATTCTCTTTGGATTTGGAAACTGTTTTTCTATAGATTTTGGCAAAGAAGTTTCTCCTCCTATAATATAAGATTTTGATATTTCTTCTTCATCTATAAATTTTTTAATAGATGTTATCTCATTTTTTACATTTGTAAGAATTATTGGAGTTTTATTTTGTGCTGAAATGCCACCAACACTTATTGCATCTGCTAATCCGTCATGTCCATTGACTACAGATACTTTTTCTACATCTATTATTTTATCTATTTCTTTAGCAAGTCTTAGAGAAGTTGAATATCTATCTACTCCACCTATTCTTATAATAGTAAGCCCTTTTAATTTTAATTCTTTTTCTAAATCAGAGCTTAATGTATTTTCTCCACCTATTATATAAATATTTTTTGCTTTTAATCTTTTTATCTCTTCTTCTGTATTTGCATTTAATTTATCTTTTTCAGTTAATAAAATAGGTGCATTTTTAGTAGATGAAAATGGAGTTGCTGATAGAGCATCTGGTATTGATGTACTATTTACTAGTATCACATTTTCAGCTGATTCAAAACCTCTTTTACTTATTTTTATAGCAGTTTTGTATCTATCATCACCTGTTAAATTTTCTTCTGATGGACTAGTTGTATTAGTGGATGAACCTCCACTACTTCCTCCGCTGTTTCCACCACTATTTCCACCTGAATTATCATTATCTCCTTGGTTATCAGGTATCTTCTCCCATTGCGCATAAAGTACTATATTATCATCAACATTAATTATATCACTTCCATCACCTTTATATGGAGTTCCACTACCATCTGGTTTTGTATTCCATCCAATAAATTTGTACCCTTCTTTTGTAAGATTTCCTGTATTCGCTTTTACACTTGTATTTGTATTTCCATCATGCAGTTCATCTTCAGGTACATCTCCTTGTCCACCATTATTTTCATATTTAACTCTGTATTTATCTGTCCAAAATGCATAAAGAGTTGTATTTGTATCTTTTATGTTAAACTTTTCTCCTGCTTTATACCTACTGCCTGTATCATCTGCTTTTGTACTCCAATAAAAATTTCCTCCTCTACCAGAAGGTGCTACTAAACCATTATCACCAAGTATAGTAACTTCATCTCCTTTTCCATATATATTATTATCTATTGGCGCTGTACCTGTACTTCCATTTTTATCATATGTTACTCTACATTCTTCTTTCCATTGTGCAAATAAAGTTGTATTTTTTGTAAGGTTAAATTTGTCACCATCTCTGTATGAAGTCCCTTCACCATTATTTTTTGTATTCCATCCCATAAATATTGCTCCAGATTTAGATGGTATCTGACTTGTAACAGTTACTTCAGCGCCTTTTTTATGTTTTTCTTCTGATATACTTCCTGTTCCTCCATTTAAGTTATAATCTAATTTATATCCCCATTGTGCATATATCGTATCTCCTGCGATATTTGGCGGAATAGTGTCACCTTCTTTGAAAGATGTTCCACTTCCATCTGCTTCTGTATTCCACCCTATGAATTCTTCATCACCATTGATAAGTCCACCTGACCCTGGGAATTTGTCAGCCTCTCCTGGCTTTGGTAAGTCTGGCAGTGTACCTGAGCCTCCATTACCATCAAGTTGTAAATCATACTCCCATTGTGCATAAAGATCTACGTTAAAATTGTCATAATCCCTTAATAATACCTCAAAACTTGAGCCTAAATTATAAGATGTTCCTGTACCATCAGCTTTTGTATTCCATTTTGTAAGTTTATAATTTGTTTTTTTAAGGTCACCTTCATTTCCTTTAATTTGCAAAGTAGCATTCTGATGATACTTATTTGAATCTGATGGAACATTACCTGAAGTATTTCCATTTCCGTTATATCTTACTTGTAAAAAGTCTGGAATCCAAATGGCATAAAGTGTTGTATCTCTATCGATATCTGTTCCTATTAGAATTTCTCCGCTTCCATATGGTTGAGTACCACTTGCCAAATGGTCCCTTGAGACACTCCAAGCATCAGTATGATAGTTTGCTCTTGTAAGATTATTACTGAACGCTAAATAAGAATCAAACTTATCAAGGTCATATACTTTTGGACCTGTTATTACTGGTCCAGGAATAACATTTCCCCCATTAAATATAGCTTCATTTATCGTTCCTCCAGTAGCCCCATTATCATCATAAGTTATTGTAATATTATTAACTCGCCTTAAGCTTTTATCTTGAATCTGCTTATTAAATATCTTATTTAAATCATAATCAGCAAAAACATTTGAATAATTTAAAGGAATTATAGCAAATGTAAGTATGCATATAGTTAACTTTTTTAACTTTTTATTCATCAAAACCCTCCCCTTTATATAAAAATTAATTTTATTTTTCATTTTGTAATTTGTAAAATAAAGAAATACTGATAAAATCTATATCAGTATTTCTTATAATTATTAAAATCTTATTCTTATATAAATATTAAATACGATTTTAGATTATAAATTACAATAATAAACAACTTATATTATTAATTTTTTTGCCACACTGCATATAATATAATGTTTCTTTCGTCCATAGTGATTGTACCTGATACTATTGTTGATGAGTCATTTCTAACTGTACTCCATCCTACAAATGTATAAGTATCAGCATTAAGCCCATTAACATTTCCTAAAACAGTCACAGTATCTCCTTTTTTATATTCTGTTGTATCAACAGGAGCCATACCTGAAACAGTTACTCCTGAAGGGAAGTTTGCACTATAAGCTACCCTATAAGTTTTTTCAGCTACAGTAAAATATATTGTATTTGGATTAATTCCAGAAGAATCAAGTGCAACTATTTGAGATTGACTTACTGGGTCTAAGTTGTATCCAGCAGGAACCTTTGTAGAGTCTGGAGTTATTGTATGGTCTCCAAGTACAGCATTAACAATCTCTGTGTACGTATCTCCAACTATATTACCATCCTTATCTTTAAAACCAATTGTTAAAGTACGTTCTGCTTCTGAAGGCATCTTACTTACTGTAAAGTAAATTATATCTGGTACAAGACCACTTGTACTAAGATTTACCATTTCAAATTGGTTGTCTGGATTAAGTACATATCCATTTGGTACCTTTGTAGAATCAGATTCCACTCTATGATTTCCATATTCAGCTGGTAGTGTAACTGTATATGGGTCTCCAATTATTGCTCCACTATCTTTATCTTTAAAGTTAACTGTAACTATACGATTTACAAGTGGAATATCAGGACTTACTGTAAAGTAAACAATACTCTTGTCAAGCCCTGTTGGTTGTAAATTAACAGTCTGAGTTTGATTAGAAGGATCAAGCTTATAACCATTAGGAACTTTTGATGTGTTTGGTGTTACATCATGTGAGCCTAGTATATCTGGAATTTCTTCTATATAAGTACTTCCAACATTACTTCCATCTTTATCCTTAAATCCAACTATAAGAACACGATTTTCTTCTGGCACTCCAGCCTTATCAGGAATTACTGTAAAATTAACTTCATTTGGATTAACTCCATTTTGAGCAAGATTTACCACTTTAGATTGACTTGCTGGATCTAATTTGTATCCAGAAGGAATTTGTGTAGCATCAGGTGTAACTGTGCTATTTCCATACTTAGCTGGAACTCGAGCTGTATATGACCCAACTATAGCTCCTGTTTCTTTATTTTTATAATTGACCTTAATAGAAAGTTTTGCATTTGAAATTTCAGTAGATGCATATGATGTTCTTGTAACGTTTCCATTCCCTGTATTAGGTGATGTATAGCTCCAATTTACTCCAGACATGTCTCGATTTGTCACAAAAGAATAAATTCCTGTCATTTGACTTCCTGTTATCCCTGCAGATGGTATGCCATTAGGGAATCCATAGCTTGTTCCATAAATAGTTGAAACTTTTTCCCCATTAATTTGTAATACCCAACCTTCTTGAGAACCTCCTTTTGGATCAGTCCCCCATACATATTTTACATTTAATGAGTTCCCACCACATGGAACAAATAATGAGAAAAATGTTACATATCCATTTCCCATATTTGCACGAAGGTCAACTTGATATCTTCCATTAATATCATATCTTCGTTCTGTATTTTGTAGTACTTCATTATTAACTTTATCTGGTAAAGTTTGTGCATATGATGGTACTCCTACACCAACAACTAAAGCTAAGGTTGCCACAAAAGATGTTAGTTTACTTAATCTGTGTTTCATTAAAAATCCCCCTCCAATATTTTTTATTTCAAACAGATTTTTCATACTTTATTTTGCATAGTCTTTATCAAAACTATTTATTTAAAGTCTAATTAATCTATTATGAAGTCTATCTTAAAAGTGAAGTTTTTATAGTTTATTTAATTTTTACTTGAAATCTTTTTTATTAAATAAAAAATATATTTAATTTTTACACAAAGATATTAATACTCTATAGACTAGATATTTTGATTTTATTTTTGTAGAATTAAACAGTCTAAAAAAACAATAGAGTAAGATATTTTATATATTTATATTACTTAAAGTAATTAACTTTAATTGTTTTCAATTTCATGAAAATTAGTTGTGATATATGTTCAGAGTATCAAAATTTTTTTAATTAAAATAATTGTTTTAATTAAAATAATTATTTTAATTCTGGTTATTATAGTTTCCATTTGTTATAAAAAAGTCACTATTTATATAATTAATAGTTTTTTTTACATTTATATACATTTTTTAAAAAAATTTATATGTCTATACTATTAAAATTATAATTATTTCTTTATCTTGAAAACAAATGTTATATACTTTTACTGATAATCAATTATTAGAAGTGGGAAAAAATTTTGAATGGCTTTGATATACATTTTTTATAATATTCTTATAGTTTTTTTTACATAAAAAAAAACCCTTTTATAACTAAGGGTCACTTTTTCCTTTATTTTACATTTATTGTATCATGCTTTTTTATTTATTTCAATCTTATACTACTTTTTCCCAAAATATTATTATTATTTTTTTATCTTTTTCGACTTTATATTTTTTATACATAATGCTTAAATTAATTAAACTCATTTTATTATTCTACAAATATAAAATAACAAAAAACAAGACTAAAACAAATAATTTTTTATTTTAAACCTTCACCCTTCTATTTTCAATTACTTGAATTACTCCACCTTAACTACCTTAGGTAACGTTTGAAGGTGGAAATTCTTATTTGATAGTACTTTTATACTAAGCATTCATAGGCTCTAAGGGCTGTTCCATCCCCACTAATCTTAATCCTTCTTTTAATATATTTACACTGGCATTTATATCTCTATCATGTTGTGTATTGCACTCTTGATAAGTATATTTCATGCTTACATCTCCACCCTACTTACGTTGAGGATGGAGTATTTTGCCTATCTTTGATAAATTTTATAACTGTATCTCACAATACAAATAATCAAATATTCTAAACTCTAGAGACTTTATAAACTACATTTCTAGCTTGTGGTAATTTCCCATCTGGAACACCAACAGCAATACCAAATGGTACACAATATCCTTCTGGTATATTTAATAATTCTCTGTATTTTTTATTTGTATCAAACTTCATCGTTATCGATTCTGATTCTTTTACATCATCTTTATCTAGAACACTCACAAGACCCACAATATCACCTTGTTCAACAGGTGTAAATAGTCCCCTAACCATTCCTATTATGCAACTCCCAAGTCCTAAAGCTTGTGCAGCTGTTGTTATGTTTCCTGTAAGTATTCCCGCGTCATATGGAGCCCATGAACTCTCTTCGTCATAAGAAATAAATAAAACAGTTGGTGCACCATAAAATAATTTAAAATTTTTATTTATTTCAACGTTACTAACTTCATGAATTCTAGAAAGAGTATCATCACTAATCTCTTTTAAAAGTTTTTGGTCTTGTACAACAGTTATGTGCCATGGCTGTTTATTACACCCTGAAGGTGCTGCAAATGCACAATGTAATAATGTATCTAATTGTTCATCTGTAATTTGCTCTGTTGTAAATTTTCGTATACTTCTACGCCCTTGTATTAAATTTATTGTTTGATTGTCTTGTAAATTATTCATTATATCTATTCCCCCTTTTATGTATTTGTTATCTTAAATACCAAATCTTTAGAAAATTAATTTTATAATTAAGTTTCTTTATATTCTTATTATAATTATTTTTAGCTTACATGTGAAGCTTTTATAATATCAAAACATCAATATATCTACTCTACAAATAATCTTCAATAAAAAACTGGTATCACTCAACTATAGAAAATATCATTTTTCTACAGAACGATTAATACCAGTAAAGTTGATAAAATATACTATATTAATTTAAAGGGCCCCAACCAGTTTTGGTATGAATCTCTGTTTTTACAGATTTAGTCTTACCATCAGCTGAATCAACATCCCATGACCTACCTGCAACAGAAATACCATTGTTACCTTTATACCATCTACCTTCATCGTAATCATAAACTAAAGATGTGTACCAATTACCTCCAGTCTTATCATTTGCAAATACAACTACAGTAGCATCAGATTTAGTAGGATTATATGCATATGGTTGTATATATAATGTTGCCTTACTTAAATTATATTTCTTCTTAAATTCATCTGGAATTGTAGGCCAGCCATTTTTATATTTATTATCTAGTAAATAATTTCTAAAAGCATCATTCCCTTTTGAAGGCCCTGGTATTACAGAAGGGTCTACTGCAAAAGATGCAATTAAATCTTTCATACTTTGATGTACATCTCTAGCCATCTCAACACCATCTGGATGTTCTGTACAAGTAACATAAACTCTTGCAATACTTTCTTCTCCAGTTATTCCATCATAACCATCGTCAAACTCTGCTGAATATGTTCCACCTGACTTACACTTTGGCTCTGTTTCAAAATACTTACCATCTGTATTTTTTAATACATCTTTTATAACCTCTTTTTTATCTTTACTAGGTTCCTCAGCTACAGCAATAACAATTTGAGTCTTTATATTTTCTCTATTAGAAAGACATGTTACTGCTTTACTTTTTTCTATATTTTTAAAAAGTGCTGGTAGTGCAACTATAACCAAAATTCCTATTATAGATATAACTACCAATAATTCAATTAGTGTAAAACCCTTTTTATTCATAATAATCATTCCCATTAAATAAAATTATAGTATTTACTTTAACATGCTATATAGCAACAAAGTGTCTACATAAAGCTCTTCCAACAAAAACTCCCAAAATACTTAATGTCAAGTTAAAAAATATGTTTAGTCCAAATAATATATAATTCCCGCTATCAAAAAACTTTACAGTTTCAAAGCCAAAAGTAGAAAATGTAGTTAGTCCTCCCATTAAACCAGTTGTCAAAAACAATTTCAAATTATTAGAAATAGAATTTGTTCTTATACTCATTTCCATCACAAAACCAATTAAAATTCCACCCATAATATTGACCACTAAAGTCCCAAATGGAAACTTAGTTCCTACAAACTTTAGAGATATTAAATATCTTAATATAGCTCCCAAAAATCCACCAATACCAACATATAATACTTGAATCACATGTAACACCTACCCCAAATAACTAAATCACTTACATATTAAAATTCTATGTCTTCAACCTCTATTCCGTCAATTGCATCCTGTACTAATTTTTCTATATCAAGTGACAGCTCAGATTTTTCTATTTTCTCTAGTCTAGGCTTAGTGACAGGTTTTCTAGGAGAAAACACGCTACAGCAATCTTCTTCAGGTATTATAGATGTTTCAAAAGTCCCTATTTTCTTAGCTATATCAACTATGTCTGATTTATCCATAGCTATAAGTGGTCTAAATACTGGTAAATTTACAACAGCATTAGTGCAAGTAAGCCCTTGTATAGTTTGAGATGCAACTTGACCAATACTTTCACCTGTAATCAAAGCATCACAATGTCTTTTTTCAGAAAGTCTTTGTGCTATTCTCATCATAAATCTTCTTGAAAGAATAGTAGCTTCTTCTTCATTACAATTCTCACCAATTGCTTTTTGTATTTCTAGTATATTTACTTTATGAAGTCTTACTCTACCACAATATTTAGCTAATATCTTAGCTAAATCTTTAACTTTTTCTTGTGACCTTTCACTTGTGAATGGATAGCTATGAAAATGTACTGCTTCTACTTCCATACCTCTTTTTGCAACCATCCATGTTGCTACTGGACTATCTATACCACCTGATAAAAGAGACATCGCTCTACCATTAGTTCCAAGTGGCAAACCACCATATCCAGGTATAGTATCACTATAAACCATAGTATGAAATTCTCTGTATTCACATTTTATTTTAACTTCTGGATTTCTTACATCAACATCAATTCTATCTCCTACCTTTGATAATAAGTATCCACCTATATCCATACTCATTTCTTGAGAAGTTAATCTAAAAGACTTATCTCCTCTTCTTGACTCTACCTTAAAAGTTTTATATCCAGCATCTATTTTTTCTTCTAACATCTTTAAAGCTATTTCTTTTAATGTATCATAATCTTTTTTAGCTCTTACTCCAGGACATACACCTACTATACCAAATACTTTTCTAACTTCTTCAATTACTTCTTCATAATCATAATCTTCTAAATCAACATATATTCTTCCATACTCTTTATATACATTAAATTTGCCAATTGGCTTTAACATATTTCTTATATTTCTTATAAGTCTATTCTCAAATATATATCTATTTTTTCCTTTTACTCCAATTTCTCCATACTTTACTATTAATATATTATACACCATTTCACCTCGTAAACTACTTTCCTCTTATTATTTATACAGTATTCTTTATTTCTTTCTCATTATTGACCTTAAATCACAAATTGATTCTTTTAATACTTTCACAGCTTCAGATATTTCATCTTCTGTATTCATATCAGATAGACTAAACCTTATTGTTCCATTGATTTCTTCATTTGTAAGACCTATGGCATTTAAAACATGACTACCTTTTTTCTTGGAAGAGCATGCAGAACCAGTGGACACATAAATTCCTTTTTGCTCTAGGTAATGAAGTAAAACTTCTCCTTTTGTACCTATAAATGATACATTTAATATATGACATACACCATCTTCTGGAGAATTAATTTTTATATCTTCTATATTCTCAACTATTTTATTTCTAAATATGTTTTTTAAGTTATTTATCTTCAAAATAACAGCATCTAAATCTTTACTTAATATACTTACAGCTTCTCCAAGCCCATATATTCCAGGTACATTTTCTGTTCCAGACCTAATTCCAATTTCTTGTCCTCCTCCTGTTAGCATAGGCTTTAAACGATTGTTTTCCTTAATATACATAAATCCAATTCCCTTTGGACCATGAAATTTATGTGCACTTACACTCATAAAATCTATATTGTATTTAGATGGCCTAAAGTTTATTTTCCCATATGATTGAATAGCATCTACATGAAAATATATCTTCTCTTTTAAAGACTTCAGATATTTTCCAACTTCATCTATTGGCTGTATAGTTCCTATTTCATTGTTAACATGCATCATACTTACTAAACATGTAGTTGATTTTATAGTATTTTTCAAATCTTCTATATTTATCTTTCCATCTTTTCCGACCTCTAGGTAAGTTACTTCGAATCCATCTTCTTCTAAATCTTTTAATGTATTTAAAACAGAAGGATGTTCTATATTTGTAGATATTATATGATTTCTTCTCTTCTTATTTATATTGGCAATACCTCTTATTATAGTATTATTACATTCTGTACCACCTGATGTAAAATAAATCTCTTTATCTTTCGCTCCTAGAGATTTAGCTACAATCTGTCTTACTTCTTTTATACCTTTTTCAACTTCCACACCTTTTCTATGAACAGAAGAAGGATTTCCATAATCCGTACTAAGTGCATATACCATTTTATCTATAACTTCTGGATAAGGTTTTGTAGTCGCACTATTATCTAAGTATATTTCCAACTTAATTACACCTGCCTTTATTTAAAATCTTCAACTCTAATTATTATACCATTAATTACAGTATTTTTTTTGTTAATCTTTATTAAAAAGATAATCTTAAGTTTATAGAATCTTCTTTCATAAAAATCTAGTTTTTTCACTCAACTACAAAATTTTATGTTAAAATATAATATGTTTATACTATACCCTACAAAAATACGTGATAACATACAATATATGATAAAATAATATATTATATAAAATAAATATATTATATTATACATATACTTATTTTTGCTATAAAGTCTATTTTTATAAGCTTACTTGTTATAAAAATAACTTTTACAATTTATATCAAAAAAAATATTGATTTTTGTGTCGCATTTTGTTATAATAAATTAAGGTTATCCCCCTGGTAACCCTAGTTAGTTAATATATCTATTCCCAATACCCTTTCATAAGGATATATTTTATATTTATTAAAAATCGAATTAATATCGGAAACTAATTCGATGGAAAAAAAGAGCTTACCCCGAGCTCTTTTTTTTTCTGCAAAAATATAATATCAAGTTAAAATAAAGTTAATATCAGTATAATTTTAATTTTAAAAATTATATTAATTATCACTAAAAAAGGATGTATTGAATTTCTAATATCAATACATCCTTTTTTTATATATTATAACACTTTTGCTAAGAATGATTTTGTTCTCTCATGTTTTGGATTTCCAAAGACTTCTTCTGGAGTATTATCCTCAAGAACACTTCCTCCATCTATAAAAATAACTCTGTCTGCAACTTCTTTTGCAAATCCCATTTCATGAGTTACAATTACCATTGTCATTCCTTCTTTAGCAAGCTCTTTTATAACATCCAAAACTTCATTTACCATTTCTGGGTCAAGAGCAGATGTTGGCTCATCAAATAACATCATATCTGGTTCCATAGCAAGAGCTCGTGCTATTGCTATTCTTTGCTTTTGCCCTCCAGATAATTGTGATGGATATGAATCTTTTTTATCTAAAAGACCAACTCTACTTAATAAAACTTCTGCTTTCTTTTCTGCTTCTTCCTTAGTCATTTTTTTTAATTTAATTGGTGCCAATGTTATATTATCTAAAATAGTCTTATGTGGGAATAAATTAAAGTTCTGGAACACCATACCTATATTCTGTCTAACTTCATCAATATTAGTTTTTTTATCAACTAAATTTTTTCCTTCAAATATTATATCTCCACCTGTAGGTATTTCTAATAGATTCATACATCTAAGAAGTGTACTTTTACCAGAACCACTTGGACCTACTATAACCATTATTTCGCCTTTAGCGATTTCTAAGTTTATATTTTTTAATACATTTAAATCTCCAAAAGATTTACTTAAATTTTTTATTGTAATCATATTATCACTTTCCTTTTATACTATTCTATGTTTTCTCTAAATGCCAAATATTCTCTCATCTAATTAGACACAGATAGTTTCTTTTCTAATAATCCAACTAATCTTGATAGAGTAAATGTTATAACAAAGTAAATTGCTGCTGCTACTATTAATGGTTCTAGTGCTTTAAATGCTGCATTTTTTACTATATCAGCAGTACGCATTATCTCAACAACTCCTATTACAGATATTATTGAAGATTCTTTTACAAGTGTAATAAATTCATTTGCTAATGAAGGTAGTATATTTTTTATAGCTTGAGGTATTATTATATATCTCATAGTTGCCCAATAATTCAATCCTAATGATCTACTTGCTTCCATTTGCCCATTATCAACTGATTGTATACCTGATCTAAGTATCTCTGCTACATATGCACCAGAGTTTACTGACAATGCAAATGCACTAGCTATAAATTCACTTGGTATACCAAATAACATAGGGAATCTTATTCCTAACTGAGGTAATCCAAACCATACTATATATATCTGTACTAATAATGGTGTCCCTCTTAAAATTTCAATATATATTGATGATATTGCTCTCAATACTTTATTCTTTGATATTCTTGCCATACATATAACTATACCTATCATAAACCCAAAGAATAATGCTACAAGAGAAATTGCTACTGTCACACCTGTTCCTTCCAAAAAAGAAGTCCCAAATTTACTTAAAAAACTAAAATCTAAACTCATAATTTCATCTCCCACATAACTTTCTTACTAATTTGAAGCAGCTTCAGTAGATGCTTCATTTAAAAATTCTTCTATTTTTTTACCATCTTGTAATTCTTTTATCTTTTTATTTAATAATTCTATAAATTCTTTATTATTATCAGCTTTTTTGATTGCTGCTGCCATACCTTCTGTTACATCTTTACCAACTTCAGTGTTTGCCATTTTTATTCCATCATATTTCTTAACATTGATTAAAGAAACTGCTTCATTAACAACAACTGCATCTATGTTTCCATTTTTTAATTCTGTAATTAAGTCAGGTACTGCTTTTAAAGATTTTGTAGTTGTCATTTTTAGAGTATTAACTACATATTCTTCTTGAATACTTCCTGCCTGTACTCCTACTCTAAGTTTTTTCAAATCGTCTTCAGTTTTTACTTTGTCTATATCTGCATCTTTCACTATAACTGCATTTCTACTTAAATAATATAATTCTGAGAAATCAACACTCTTTTCTCTTTCTGGTGTTGGAGACATACCTGCAAGAACGATATCAACTTGGTCTGCATTTAAAGCACCTATTAATCCATCAAATGACATATCTTTAATTTCAACCTTTACACCAAGTTCCTTTGCAAATTCTTCAGCCAACATTACATCGAATCCTTTTATTGAATCTTTACCATCTACTACTTTATGAAATTCAAATGGTGGGAATTCTGCACTAGTACCTACAACCAATTTTCCACTTTCTTTTATTTGCTCTAATTTTGTTTTTTCTTCTCCACCACTACATCCTACTAGTGATAATGTTAATCCTAATACTAATCCTAAACTTAATAATTTTTTAAATACTTTCATTTTAACTACCCCTCTCTTTTAATTATAATTTTCCCTCAAATTTTTAATACTTTAATGTTTCGAGTTACAAAAAAAGTCCCTCAGTCTTTAATGACTAAGAGACGACTTTACCGCGTTACCACTCTTATTGATAAATACTTATACAACCTTCAAAATTTGTGAATTTTAGCTTTTATAGCTACAGGGATATTTTAATTTTAAAATCAAAAAAGTCCCTTAGCTTTACAGCTAAGAGACGAATTATATCCGCGTTACCACTCTTTTTGATAAGTAAGTACTTATCCTCTCAATCCCTTAAGGCGGGCAAACCAATTATCATACTAACTAAAACTTCTGATAATTTCCTCCAGAGCTCTCTTCACATAGACTTCATTGCTAGGCTTACACCAACCCCTAACTCGCTGTAAATCCGTATATGCTACTTTCTCTATCACTGGATTTGTTTCCTTAAATTGTTAATACAATTGTACTTCCTTCTAATATTTTTGTCAATAAGTTTTTTATTTTTTTAATAATTTTATTTTCTAAAATTTAGATATTGTCTTACATGCTTATTGATATTATCCATATATTTATAAATAATATCTTTCTGTTTATTTCCATTGCTTAAATACTTATAAATAATATTTTTCTGCTTCATTTCCATTGCTTAAATACTTATAAATGATATATCTTATCCTTACTAAATTTTATATACTAAGTTAAATAGTATGGATTATATTCTTCAATAAACACGTTTTCAAATCTAAAGTTCGCTCTCTATCTTTAAACTTTATAGTAAACATGATTCCATCTTTTTTGATTATTTCGCCTTCGTGAAATTTTTTATGGTATACTTTATCACCAACACCAATACTATCAATTTCTTTTTTAGTTGGAGATTTTATATCATCGATAAACAGTGATTTATCAACTTTTTTACCATATTTATTTAAAGTAGAACTTATACATAATTTTTCTTCAGCTCTTGTAATAGCTACATACATAAGTCTTCTTTCTTCTTCTAATTGTTCCTCTTTTTTTTCTTCCTTACAAATATCATATGATTTTTCATGAGGTATTGTTCCTTCATTTGCACCTATAATATAGACATTCCTAAATTCTAATCCTTTTGCACTATGCATAGTTGTAAATATAACACCATCAGTCTGTTTATTCTTGTTATTTTCCATTAACTCTGTCTTTACTCTCTCAATATGTTCTAAAAACTCTGTCACTGTATTAAAATTTGTAGCAGAACTCTCAAGCTCATTTAATATCTCTACAAGCCCATTAGTCTTTATCTTTCTATTGCTACAGTAATCCAGAACATATCTATCATAATCAAAACTAGTTCTAATATAAGATATTGCGTTTTTAGGATTTAAAGTATTCAAATAACTCAAGTCTATCTCCAAATCTGTTATTGTTTTGACTTGTTTGGGATGAAGGTTACATTTGTTTATTAGTGTTGTTACAAAATCTTTTTCATCTTTAACCATATTTACACTATCTTTAGATATATATCTAAATGGCTTATTTATAATTCTTAACCAATCTTTATTTGATTTTGGATTAATACCTATTCTTAAATATGCTAGTATATCCTGACTTGCCCAGTGGTCATATATTGTAATTACTGAGTCTTTTACTACAAATGGAATTCTCATATCCATAAATACATCTACTAAGGCTCTTGATTGTATATTAGTTCTATAAATTACTGCAAAATCTGAATACTCTACATAATCCTTTTTTATTTCGTCAATTATTTCCTTGGCAATATGTAAAGCTTCTTCCTCTGAATCATATGGAGAAATATAACTCACAATACCTCCCTTGCCTTGACTACATTTAATAACTTTTTCATATCTATTTCTATTTTTTTCTATAAGCCTGTTTGCAGTATTTACTATTTCACTTTTAGACCTATAATTTACATCCAGCACTATTTTTTTAGTATTATTAAAATATTTTTCAAATTCAAGCAAAAAATCTGGTCTAGCTCCTCTAAAACCATATATACTTTGGTCCTCATCTCCAACCGCAAATATATTGTTTAATGGATTACAAATTAACTTTAAAACCTCAAATTGCACTTTATTTATATCTTGGAATTCATCTATCAATATATATTTATATACATTTCTAACCATTTCTAAGGCTGATTTATTATTCAAAAGCAAATAATAAGTCTTTATAAGCATATCATCAAAATCAATCTTATTAACTTTTGATTTTTGCTCTTCATATAAATTATATACTTTTAAAAACTCATCTTTTGTCAACACTTCTGAACTAAATTCATTCTTATCCATAAGTTCATTTTTTACATAAGATATTTCATTTATAACTTGTCCTATATTTTCATCATCATCTGCATTTTCTATATTTAGACTTTTTAATATTGCCTTTATTGTTATCCTCTTTGACTTTTCATCAAATATGCTATCTAAATTGTATCTTTCAAAATACCTCAAAATCTTGAAAAATACAGAATGAAAAGTACCATATGTTACTTTATTGAGTCTTATATCATCACTTAAACTCAATGCTCTATTTTTCATTTCTACTGAGGATGCTTTGGTAAAACTTATTGCCAATATTCTTGCTGGTGCTATATTTTTGTTTACTACCATATTAGCTATTCTATATGTAATTACCCTAGTCTTACCTGAACCAGGCCCTGCAAGTATCATGCAAGGCCCATCTATATGTTCAACTGCTTCTAGTTGATTTTCATTTAACTGTCTTATATCTATATTTGTTGTGATTATTACATCCACCACCTTAATTTATAATCATCTTATTTTCTTTTTTAATTATAAACTAAAAGTATCCTTAAAATACATTTAATTTTTCTTCTATTAAACTATATCATCTCTATTTTCATAACATATCTTGAGTTCCTGTTTAATTTTATCACTTATATCTTGAGGAACAAATTCTGGTTTACCAACGTAATATCCTTGAATATAATCTATTCCAATGGCTACTAATGCCTCCATTTCACTTTTGGTTTCTACACCTTCTGCTATAACTTTAATGTTTCTTTCTTTAGAATATGAAATAAGATTTTTTAGTATTTTTTTCCTGTCTTCATCTTTGTCAATACCTCTTACAATAGACATATCAATCTTCACATAATTTGGCATTATATACAATAATACAGCATCACCATTGTAACCTGTTCCAAAATCATCTAAAGCGATTTCTATATTCCAATTATTTATATATACTTTCTTTTTATCAATAAAATCTTCACTAATCTTATCATTCTCTGTTATTTCTAACACTACCCTATTTAGATAATTACCATATAAATCTTCTATTTCTTCAAAATCAACTTTTGATAAATTATTATTTGGTATAGAGTTTAAGAATAATTTACACACTCCAAATTTTTCCCTATATCTCTTAAAAGATTTAAGTGCTTTGAACCATGTGATACGTTCGATTTGATATAATTTAGACTGTGAACGAGCTAATCTAATAACATCCATTGGAGAACTAAAAGTTTCCATTTTTGGTCTCATAAGTGCTTCATATGCAAATACTTCACCTTTACAATCCACAATAGGCTGAAATGCATATTCAACCAATTGACCATCAATTAATTTATTTAACTCTTCTCTATTATGCAACAAGAATGAATCTTTATTATATATATTAATATCAAATTCACTTACTTCGCCTTTAATTGTATTTTTAATTTGATACATAGCAAAATCTGCATATTTCATTAGTTCATCATAGTTAGTTGAATCGCTAGGATACCAAGAAATTCCTGCTGATGCTCTTATTTTAAATTCTGTTCCATCATGAAGCTTTAATAAGGTATTATTCATCTGTGTCTTAACAGAGTTAATAATAGTTCTTATACTATCTTTACTTTCATACCCATATATGAATACATAAAACTCATCCCCTGAAAGTCTAGAAACTATGCCATTCCATGATATAAACTTTTTAAGTATATCTGCTGCACATCTAATATATTCATCACCAGCATCATGGCCATAGGTGTCATTAATATATTTTAAATTATCTAAATCCCACATTATAAATGCAGCTATTTTAAGCTCTTCTTTGTTTTCAAATTTTTCTCGTACTTGTGAATAAAAAGCTCTCCTGTTTAGAAGATTTGTTAAAATATCAAAATCTCTTTCATACTCAATTTTCATTTTCTCAATAAACTCTTTTGTAACATCAACAACAACACCTAATATCTTTAAATCGTCTTCAACAAGATTTAATCTTATCCACTTAGACTTTTTATCTTTAGACTCAAATTTATATATGTATATATTTTCTGTCTTATAATTTTTCTGTAAATATGTATCCATTTCCTTCATTTTTTTTAAAAATTTACTTTTCGATATATATCCATATTCTTGAAATTCATCTTCCGTAGCAAATATACTAAAAAATCCTTTTGTGCAAAAAACATTATCTCCATTTTTATATAATTCAAAAGCTCCAATTGGCATATCTGCCATTTCAATAATTTGTGATAATTTTGATGAGGAATCTGCAACATTTGCACTAAGTAGCTCTATAGCTGAAGATAATTCATCTATTTCAGATATGTTTATTTTATCAAGATTTACTGGTTTTGATGGATTACTATTTCTAACTTTATTAACCAAAAGAACAATTGGTTTTGTAAACAATCTTGAAGCAATATAAATACCTATAAGCCCTATCACTAAGGAAACTGCAACAGACACTATTACCAAGGTTTCCACTCTTTTTGAAAAACACAATAAACTTTTTTCTTCAATAATTCCCAAAAGAGCCCAACGCTCATTTTCAAATGGAGTATTGGAATTGTATAAATCTAAATATTGTACACTAGCATAAGTACTTTCTTTAATTTTACCATCATCTTCATTTTTGACTTTATATACATTTTTATAAGATTCTTTTTGCTCAAGGTTGGAATGTAAACCATCCCAAAATTTTTCTTTAAATGTATACCCATTTGAAACAACATTTTCAAATGCCAAATCATCATTTCTATCTACACCTAAAATATAATTACCTTTTTTATTCTCATTTATCTCCCCATATGGAAGTAACTCTCTTAAATAATTTATACCTAAATCTATTCCAAGTACTCCATATACAGTTCCATCTTCATAAATAAGAGGAACTGAATATGTTATAACTCTATCTCCTGCACTTGTTAATAAGAACTGACTTCCCCAATATCCTAAATTAGAACTTGATGTATTTGGATTATCAATTGCAGCTCTAAATGGTTTATAAAAGAAATTATCTCCTTTTCGCTCATTTTCACTTTTAAAGGAAAACTTTGGAGCCCAATAACTATCCATAGATATTCCAAAATTTCTTGCTATCTCTGAAGAGCCTCTTTCAATTAGTAAATCAGAATTATCATTGGGATTAAATTTAGGGTCTAAATCTCTTATATACAATCCTGTCCTACTTATTTCATCTTTACTATTTATTGAATCATCTTCAATATCTTTGTTATTTAAAATTATGAAAGAACCTGTAACAGAATTTTTTCTCAAAAGATATATTAAATCTTTTGATATATTTTTTATAATTTCTTTATTAATTTCTTCGTTGATACCCACATCTTTAATTGAGGCATTATTTTCATCTAAAACCTTTTTTACAGATGAGTTAATAGCTAGTTCTGTCTCGCTTGTCTTTGACCATCTTTGTAACATCTCATTTTGTATATAATTTTTACGATTAATTACTCTTTCATTTAAAATGTCAAATGAATTGTCATTTAGTTTTTTAATAGTTCCTCCCCATAAAATTGTGGCACAAAATAAACTTGTTTGAATTAGCATAACAATAATTAGAGGAAATATCATCTTTTTCATTATTGAGTTATTCTTTTTTAGATTATTTTCCATATTTATTCCACCCATACCTTTGTGCATTTTGGTACACGTTGCCAATTCACCTACTCTTTTACAGCATTTTCAAGCTCAGTCTTAAAATTCAAAAACCATTCTGAAAAATTTTCATCATTATTAAATTGTGCTACTGCATTCTCTTTAGAGGTTCCATTTTTTATTAATTCATTTATTTTCTTTAAATCTTCTTTGGCCTTATCAATCATTGAATACTCAAGGATTTGTCTAGCTTTTGTCCCACCATCAAATGCTTTATTAGTGTACAACTTACAACTATTAATTTGTTCAATAGATGAAACAATTGAACTTTCAACTTTACTTGATACCTTTAAATCATCTTTATTCATGACATCCTTTATAACATTCAAATCATTGGTTTTTTTCTTTACTGGTAAGTATCCAGAAGCAATAGAGAATTTTATATTAGACTCTTTATCTGTAAACCATTTTAAAAATTCTACTGATGCATATTCTTCTTCTTTAGTAGATTTTGTTACAGCCATTCCTGCCCCTTGTTGTACAGCATATTTTTCTTTATCTTTAAAACGTGGAGCTTGAAATACAGACGTCTCAATTTTATAACTCTCATTATCATTTAACATTACTTCACCTGGAAAATATGATGCTCCTGAGCTAGACCCAACAAGAGCTAGTATATCTCCTGTTTTTGCATCATCAGAACGGAATTTACCATAAGATGCAAAATATCCATTTATATATGGGACATAAAAATTATCCCATAATTTTTTCATAACCTTTTCATCAAGATTTAGTGTAACTTTTCCATCTTTCACTGAAAAAATTTCTACTCCTAACTGCTTACTTCCTATAATAATATAATTTGCTATAGCATCTCTTCCAAAAAATGCTTTACCATCATTAGGCTCTTTTGTTAAACTATCTGTCCATTCATAGTATTTCTTTGATGTCTCTACTAATCCTTCAATTGTTTGTATATCATTTATATTTGAATTTGTTGCTTTGGCAAACTTATCCCAATCTGTCTTATTTAACATCAAAATCTCAGTAGACTTTGCAATCGGAAAAAGCTTAAATTTGTTATCAGAATTTAGTCTACCCTCATCTACATATTCTTCTATATACTCATTTAATTCATCTTTACTTATGTACTTGCTAATATCTACTAATAGTTCTAATTTATCCATTTCATATGCAGTATCTGAGTATGCTGCAAAAACATTTGGGACCTCTTCAGAACCAACCTTTTTATTAGCAGAATCTAACACCTTTTCAGATAAATCAACTACATTTCCCTGACTAAACGCTTCAACAATAATTCCTTTTTCAGCACCTACAGTGTCATTAAATTCCTTAACTAGCTTATCAAACGCCATTTTTTGCTGTCCATTATAATAATGCCAAATTTCTATTGATGTCGGATTTTCTGGATCTAGTTTATAGCTCTCTTCCTTTTTCAAATCACACCCTGTAAGTAATAAAACAATCATTGATGTGATAATTAATTTTACAAATCCACTCCTATTCATAAAATCGACTCCTTCAAATGTATAAGATTTATTATAGCATTAAAACCGTAACTTAATTACTTATATTAATTATAAAATATTTACTGATATATTTAAATAGGACTAACAGTATATTTAAAAGCAACTAGAAAACAAATGATTACAAATATTGAAAATATACCTTTAGCATAATTCTTCTCTCTAAATGCACCAAATGATACCAAACCTTGTTGAATAGCCACTGTAATTACTAAAAGTGTCATTATTATATTAAGCTGAACTAACTTAAACAGATAAAGTAAAGAAAATATTACTAAAAGAACACATAATACAATACTAGATTTATTAATAATAGCAGTAATCTTGTCTTCTTTTTTATGTTGTTTATTAGATTCTTTTAACTTCTCTTTATTTAAAGTTTCAACCTTTTTATTATACCTTGCCCTTGTTTTATCTTTATATTTTGTATTTTTATTCTTATTACCCATTTATTTACTCACCTTTGATATCAATTTTAAAATTGAGTCCTTTCATAATTTAAATATTATATATTTAAGATACCATATATTCTCACAAAAAGGTAACTTACTAACCATCTATTTTTAATTTTCGCATAAAAAAGCTATCCCTTATTAGAAATAATTCTGTATTGAGATAGCTTATTTAACTATTTATTTTCTCCAACATTTTCTACATCATCGAACTTACTATCAACCAAGACTATATCAACTCTTCTGTTTTTTGATTTGCCATCTGGAGATGAATTATCAGCTATTGGTCTGAATTCACCATATCCTACAGCAGACAACTTATTTGGTGCAATACCTGAACTATCAATAAGAAGCTGGACAACATTGGTTGCTCTCATGACTGATAAATCCCAATTAGATTTAAATTCAGAATTTTTTATAGATAGGTTATCTGTATGACCTTCTACTCTTATATAACTATTCATTTCATTTAACATCTTACCTATTTGAATAATCTTATCTCTAGAATCATTTATTATAACAGCTTTTCCCGTATCAAATAAGATAGTATCTTTAAGACTTATTACTAGTCCTCTATCTTGAGCTTTTAATGATACCGAATTTGCCAATCCACTTTCATTTAAATAATTTTGAATATTTTCAGCAACTTCTTTAAACTCAGGATTTTGTAAACTATCTAGATTATTATTGTTTGGATCAACTACTGGTTCTATTTTACTTTGTCCACCTTCAATAACTCCAGAAGAACCACCAAATGCAGAACTTAAAGATTGAGATAATTGTTTATATTTCTCTGCATCGACATTACTCATAGAATACATTATGACAAAGAAAATCATAAGTAATGTTATGAGGTCGGAATAAGTTAAAAGCCATCGCTCATTATTTTCTTCTTTTTCGTCTTCATCATGTAACATAAATATTCCATCCTTTTATATTATTCAACTCTACCATCAGCTTCTCCAAGTTCAATTAATTCTTTTGAATTTAAAAATATCTTTAATTTTTCTGTCATTAAATTAGAATTATCGCCCTCAAGTATAGATAGTATCGCTTCTATTACTAAAAGTCTTTCATTAGTTTCTTGTTGATTTATAGCTTTAAGCTTTGATGCTATTGGTAACCAAATTAAATTGGCGGAACCAACACCATATAAAGTAGCTAAAAACGCTACAGATATCTGAGGTCCAAGTGCATCTGGATTACTCGAAAGGTTTCCTAAAATATGTACTAATCCCATAACTGTACCTATGATTCCCAGTGTAGGTGCATACCCTCCTGCTGAATCGAATATTGCTATTCCTTCTTTATGTCTTTTTGATGTTATCTGTATCTGAGATTCTAATATATTTCTTATTGTAGCTGCATCAACGCCGTCTACCATAAGTTCAAGACCTTTTCTAATAAATGGGTCCAATTCATCATTTTCGCTTATTTCTTTATCAATACTAAGAAGACCTTCTTTTCTGGCTTTGATTGCAATTTCTTTAAAATAAACTATATTTTCTATATTGTTAGGCTTTTTATTTTTAAAGGCTAACAACATTATCTTTATGGATTTTTTGAACACAGGAAATGGTGTTGAAGCACCAACAGCTCCTATAGTTCCACCAAAAACAACAAGTGCCGATGAGAATACAAATAATGCTCCAATGTGTCCCCCATCAATAACGAAAGCAACCACTAAAGATGCTATTCCCACTATAAAGAAAATTAAAGTTGTCATATATTCCCTCCTTTCTTTAATCATGTCTGCTAGGTTGTTTTTATTAATAGACATTACAAAAAAGACTACCTTCAACAAGAATAGCCTTTGATAATTGGCGGAGAAGGAGGGATTCGAACCCTCGCACCGGTTACCCAGCCTAATCCCTTAGCAGGGGATCCTCTTGAGCCACTTGAGTACTTCTCCGTATTTCTATGCAATTAAATTATATAATAAAATTATATTTTAGTCAATTAATTTATGAAATTTAAGGTATTTTAAGTCATTAAATATCTATTTTCACTTTTTTACTTAAATGTAAGTTTGAAATATGGTAAAATTATCTTGCATAACGCTTATAATATTATTTACTAAATATACACACATTAACATATAGACATAAATCCTTAATTCATCATAAGTTATGCTTAAAACTAAAATAATATTAATCCAAGGAGGATTTTCCATGTTACCACAGGAAAGATATGAGAAAATTTTAAGTATTCTCGAATCAGATAATATAATTAAAATAAATGACATAGTCCAAATGTTTGATATATCAATAGAAACAGCTCGAAGAGACTTAGCACATATGGAAAGTATTGGACTTTTAAAAAGAGTTTATGGTGGTGCTATACCAGTTATAGCAAGTAGCGTAGAACTTAACTATGTTAAAAGAAAAAAGATAAATTCAAATGATAAAAAACAAATTGCTCTTAAATGTAGTGAACTTATAAACACAAATGACACTATTTTCATGGATACTGGAACTACTGTCCTTGAAGTTGCAAAAAATTTAAAAGACAAAAAAAACTTAACTGTAATAACTAACTCAATTTTGGTTGCAAATGAACTTATGAATACTAATATAAAAGTATATGTACTTGGTGGATATCTTAGAGAAACTGAAGGTTCTTTTTCTGGACCACTTACATTAGCAGCAATTGAACAATTTAATGTTGATAAGGCAATTTTAGGTGCTGGAGGTATTACACTTGAAAATGGTATTTCTGACTATCATTTAGAAGAATCACTTGTTCGAAAAAAAATGATTGAAAGGTCTAGAAAGTCAATAGTAGTTGTTGAGCCACCTAAGTTTGGAATAAATTCATTTGCTTCAGTTGCTCCTATAGAACATATAGATACTATTATTACATCTGCTAGTATAGACCACGATATAATTATAGAATTTTCTCAAAAAGGAATACCTTTAGTCATCGCTGATAATTAGTTTGTATTATTGATTTTTAATTCCTTATAAAATATCATTGATTAAAGTTAAGGAGCCAAATAATTATTTATTTAGCTCCATTTGTACCTAAACTATACTATGCCTTTGCTATGTCACTATATCTTTTTTCATTTTACTACTTTGCTCTTCTTCTGCTGTTAAATCTTTTGTCATTACCATAGCAAGTGCAATCGCCAATACCCCACCAACTAGCTTTCCAATTACAACAGGTGTAATCATCTCTGGAACTACTCCTGCTGTAAATCCTAGGTGATCACCTAGTGCTGCTGTTGCACAGACTAACCATGCAGTATTTACTACTTTTCCTTTTGGGCTCATGTCTTTCATCATTTTATACACTGGAATACTATTAGCTAAAGTGAAAACTAATCCTGCTGCACTTGTTGCATCCATACCTAATTTTCCACCTACTGCTGTAAGTGGTTTATTTAAAACTTTAACTAATAAATGTAGTATAGGAAAAGTACCCAACAATACTATTGCAATACTTCCAATTACTTGAATACCTTCTCTTATAGGTGTCATTCCTTTTATAAGTACTATACCTGTTATTTCTTGAAATGCTGCTGCACCTAATCCTATCGTTATCAATATAGATATAATTTTTCCAAAAACTAAAGACCCCTTTATCATAAGTGTTGAATTTACTTTCAAACCTATTGCTAATAGTACTGCTAATATTATTACTGGCACCATATTTATAATCACCATTGATAAATTAAATCCTGCTATCACTCCTCCTACAATCCCTCCAAAAGGTATTGTTATTAACCCTATTAATAACCCTTTTGCAAAAAATGGTCTGTCTTCATATTCTATAAGACCTAATCCTACTGGGATTGAAAATACAAGTGTACATCCAAGCATTGACGATACAACTAATCCTGCAAGCATCCCTGCTTCTTTATTGTGTGCAAGTTCCATCGCTAATGGATACCCTCCCATATCATTTGCTAATATAGTTGCAAACATAGATGGGTCTGCTCCACATAAATTGAATATCGGTATTATTACAGGGCCTAATACATTTGAGATAACTGGAGCTAGACATACTATACCAACCATCCCTAAAGCTAGTGGACCCATTGAATTAAAGCCTTCTTCAAATTGTTCACCAAGCCCAAATTTATTTCCAATTATCCTATCTAATGCTCCTAAAAGCACCCCTACAGCCATTATATATAATATAACTTTATCAAAGGGCATATTTAATTCCTCCTATACATGTAAATACTATGTTGTACTTTAATTAGCACACATCTTTCTGGTATCGTTTTCCCAATTCATAGCTCTTTTTACTGCTTGATTCCATCCAAGCAAAATTTCTTCTCTTTTTTGTTTGGTCATATTTGGAGTGTATTTTTTGCTTATTGTAAACTCATTTCTAATTTCATCAATGCTATTCCAAACACCACAGGAAAGACCTGCCATATATCCTACTCCAAGCACTGTTGTCTCAGGATTTTCTGCAATTTCAATTGGTATATCTAATATATCGGATTGAAACTGCATTGTAAAATTGTTTTTTGTAATTCCGCCATCCACCCTTAGCATTTTTATATCTTTTCCTGAAGCTAAATTCATAGAGTCAACAACATCTTTAACCTGAAGTGCAACAGATTCAAGAGTAGCTCTTACTATATGTTCTTTTTTAGTACTTCCTGTTATACCAACCATTGTACCTCTTGCATATTGGTCCCAATAAGGCGCTGCAATCCCTGCAAATGCTGGAACAAAATATACACCACCAGTACTTGGTATTGAGTTAGCCATATCATCAGTTTCTGAGTAATTTTTTATAACTCCAATTCCATCTCTAAGCCACTGTATTGCAGCACCTGCTATATATACTCCACCATCATAAGCATATGTAATTTTGTTTCCTATTTTCCAGGCAACAGTTGTTAATATACCATTCCCCGCTATATTCAGCTCTTCACCTATATTCATATATAAGAAACATCCTGTTCCATAAGTATTTTTAACCATACCTGGCTCAAAGCATCCATTTCCAAATAGAGCTGCTGGCTGGTCAACCATTGAAGCAGTAATTTTTATTGATACACCACAAAATGCCTCTTTATCTGTGGTCCCAAAATCACCACTTGTAGGCATTATATCTGCTAAAATACTTCTAGGAACTCCTATAATATCAAGTAATTCTCTATCCCAATCCATATCTCTTATATTAAAAAGCATGGTTCTTGCTGCTGTAGAAACATCAGTTAAAAAAGACTTTCCTCCTGTCATTTTCCAAATTAACCAGCTATCTAATGTTCCTGCAAGGACTTCTCCACTTTTGATTTTTTCTTTTACACCTTTTACATTATCTATTATCCACTTAATTTTTGTCCCTGAAAAATAAGGGTCTATGATTAGTCCTGTTTTATCTATTATCTTATTTTCCAATCCTGGTATGTTCTTTAAATTTTCAACATAATCATAGGTTCTTCTGCACTGCCATACTATTGCATTGTATAGTGGCATACCTGTATTTTTATCCCATAGCATTACTGTTTCACCTTGATTATCTATACCTATTCCCTTTATATCACTTTCGTCTATTCCACTTTTAAAAGCTTGTTGTAGTACATTATTACTTACAGTTTTTGTGTTATTCCAAATTTCTATAGGGTCATGTTCGACGTATCCAGATTGTGGATAGATTTGAGTATGTTCCATATAATCACTAAAAACAAACTCTGATTTTTCATTTATTAATACTGCTCTTGTTCCTGTTGTTCCTTGATCAATTGCTAATACATATTTCACTTTAAACGCCCCCCTTTATTTTCAGAATTAATAGATTTTTTATTATTTTTTGAATATAAAATCTATTTAACTTATTTATATTCTATATCATCTTGGTGATTTATACAATATTTATTACAATATTTTTTGTATTTTTTACTTTTTTTGATTGTTAAAGTATTTTAATTAAAATATTATTGCAATATTATTAATTTTATTCTATAATCTAGTTAAATTAACACATAAACTTTTAATATTAGCACATAAACAGTCATTCTAAAATTTAAATTAAACTTTAAGGGGGATTTACAATGAAAAAAACATATCTATTTAGTCCTGGGCCAGTAATGGTTACAGATAGGGTTAGAAATTCACTTCTTCACTATGATATATGTCATAGGGGAAATGAATTCATGAATTTATTTAAAGATACACAGCAAAAAATCAGTAAATTATATAATGCAACTTATGATTATTATTCTCTAGTTGTATCTGGCTCTGGAACATCTGTAAATGAATGTGTATTATCTTCTATATTTGACAAAGAAGATGCTGCTTTATTAGTTAGTAATGGTGTATTTGGAGAAAGGCTAGAAGAAATATTATCTGCTTATAGTGTTAAAACCTACAAGCCAGACTTTAAATGGGCTGAATATCCAGACTTAGATATTTTAGAAAAGTACTTACTTGAAAATCCTGACATAAAAGTAATTGCTATGGTATTTCATGAGACTAGTTCAGGAATGATAAATCCTGTGCCTGAATTAGGAAAACTTGCAAAAAAATATAACAAAATATTTTTTGTTGATGCAATAAGTGCATCTGCTGGTGAATACATTGATGTTGATGAGTTTAATATAGATATAATAACAGGTGTTGGTGGTAAAGCCCTTGGAGCATTTCCAGGCTCTGCATACCTTTGTGCTAAAGAAAGCGTTTTACAAAATATTAAAGAAAGTCAATGTAAAAATGTGTATCTTAGCCTTTACAAACATTATAAGCTTGCAAAATTATCTTCTCAAACACCAAATACACCTAATGTCACTTTAATATTTGCCCTTAATGAAGCTTTAACTGAATTTTTAGAAGATGACAGTAAGATAGAAAGATATAAAGAATGTTCTGCTATTTTAAGAAATGGTATGGAAGAACTAGGTCTAACATTTTTACTTCCAGATAAGTATATGTCTAATACTGTTACGTCTGTATTTCTTCCTAAAGAAATCGATATAAATAGATTTATATTAGAACTAGAAGAAGAAAATGGTTATGTGGTATATCCAGGAAAAGGTAAATTTCTAGATGATAATATGTTCCAAGTTGCAAATATGGGAGAAATTTATCCAGACGATTGTTATAAATTCCTTGATATTTTAAAATCAAAACTAGAAATTAAAAAGGCCATATAAATATCTAAAGACCAGAAATAAAAAAACTATGTAAATATCTAAAGTTAAACTAGATTATAGCCTGTAAATAACAACTATCTATAAATAGTCACTCTATATAAACATATTCAAAAATATACTTGAACATTAAATATAGGCAAATGTTGTTTTATATTTTTTTATAAGGGTGAACTCTAATATGTAAAGTTCACCCCTATATTAAAAATTTATTTTGATACAATTCTTTTTATATTTAACTCTTTTTATATTTGATTCTTTTATATTTTTGATACAATTCGGCTATTTAAATGCACAGATTATTATAAGTTTAAAATCTATACATAATACTATATACTTTTAAATTTAGTTCTTTTTTTATTAAATACTTTAAATATTACTTTTCAAGCTCATCAAAGTAATTATATACAATGACTTCACCTGTTTCTTTATCTGTTGTCTTTATAATCCCTTTAGCTCCATTTACCTCTTCTTTTGTGAATTCATCATCTAGTACAACTTTAAATTTATCTTCCTTTCCATATCCCTGTTGAAACTCAGCTCTTAAAATTGCATTTTTTTCAGCTTTTGGTTTTAATTCAAATTCAATTCCTGATTTCATTTCATCAAAATAATTTAAAACTACAACTTCATTATTCATTTTATTAGTTGTCTTTATAATCCCTTTAGCTCCATTTACTTCTTCTTTTGTAAATTCATCATCTAATACGACTTTGAATTCATCTTCCTTTCCATACTCTTCTTGAAATTCTTTTTTCATTTCACTGTACTTAATCTCAAATTCTTCACTCCTGTTTAATTCCATAGCTGATACATTTATCAATGACGTCCCAATAGCTATTATTGTCAATGCCATGACCATACCAGTTTTTAATTTTTTTAACTTCATATTTTACCTCCTAAATTAAATGTTCTTAGTGAAATTATATAAATAAAAATCTAATTTTTACAGTTTCATTCTTGTAACTAAAATTACTATTATGTAACCAAACTTTTTAATTTAACTCTTCCTTAAAACCTGCCTTTTTGGGGAATAGTTGAATTAAAAAAATAAAATTTTTAAACTTTTTAATTACTCTAATATTGTATTTATTGAACTTAATAAACTTTGTTTTTAATAAAATAAAATTTATCATATGTCTCAAACCTACTTATTTACTAAAAATACTACATTCAAAAAACTAATCTCACTATATATTTCATTGATAGTTTACTTATTTTTGACTTATAAAATCATATAATCAATATCCAAATAAATTAGTTGAAAATTCAAAAAATACATACCCCTATTTAGTATATATTTTTATATATTAAAAAAAAGTTTTAAATAAAGTTATATTTTTTACAACAGTTTTGTAATTAAAAACATGTTGAAGCTAAAATTAAATGTACTATATACTATAAATATGTCGACAAAATAAATTTATAAAGGAGAAAAACAGATGAGAAAAAATTTACTAATAGCAATATTGTCAGTTGTTTTAGTGTTATCAAGCATGCTTACAATCTTTGCATATTCAACTATTAAAGATAATAACAGATTAGTATACTCAAACATGATAGATAAAAAGACACAAAATCAAGTAAAAAATGTATTAGAAGAAAATAGAGTAGATAAGAAAAATATTGATATTTTTATTAAATCAGTTAGGAGCTACAACAAACTTCAAATTAAAATACTTCAAGACAATGTAAATATATCTAAGTCTGGATATAGTTCAATTAACACAAAGCAGGTTCCATATAATTTAGATAAATTACAAGATAACTGGATGGAAAAGTTTCCTAACTATATGGATGTAAATTGCAGAATAACAGCTTTTAGACTTTTTAAAGATTTCATAAACTCAAAAGAGAAGTTTACTGGAGATTCTATCGATTTAAGTATTGATTTAGATACTATAATGAATAATAGAGATGCAAAATTTAGCTCAAAGGATGTAGAAAAATTTATTAACTTTTTTTCTGCAATACCAACTCAATACACAGATGATATAAATAAAAATGCAGAACAAATAAAAAAAGAATGGAAAAAAAGAAAAATATCTTTTAAAGATAATAAAAATATGTCTATTATAAGTGGATTTCTTCGTTATCCAGAAACTAAAAATGTATTTATAGGTCATACAGGTATATGTATCAAGACTGATAAAGATATTTTATTTATAGAAAAATATGGTTCTACATCCCCTTACCAAGTTACTAAGTTCAAAAGTAAAAAAGATGTGAAAAATTATATGTTCAATAGATTAAAGATGTCAGAAGGAGATGTAGAATTACTAGACCCAATAATAATGGAAAATGATAAACTTATGCAGTAATATTTCTAAACATTAAAATTATCTTTATGATTGTTAAGATAAGTAAAAGTAGGCTAATATCAACGAAAAAATATTAATTGTGAAACTCTAATACTGAACAAATCTATAGATATTTTCTAATTTAACAAAAAGACTGTAAGTAGATTTATTTTACATAAATCTACTTACAGTCTTTTAAATAAATACTTTAAAAATATAAATTATCATAACTTTAAGATTATAATATATACATCTTTAGCCTATATCATAATTATTTATTTCTTCTGCACAGTGAGAATCTGAGCCCAAAACCAATGGAATATCATATTTTTTTGCTAATTCTAATAAGTATCCATCTACATAAGGCTCTTTACAGTATTTTTTTCTGTTTCCAGAAACATTGTAGTCAAGTTCATATCCTTTTTCTTTAACTAACTTTATTAATTCTTCAAGAACTTTATTTCCTTCATAATCATATGGAAATACTTGATTAAACTTTCTAACTAAATTTAAATGACCTATTCTCTTTGGTTTATATGTACCCAAGTCAGCATTTACAGCTTTTATTAATGCTTCATAATATTTATTATAAACAGCTTCAATGCTTCCAAGCTTATCAATCAGATTTTGAAACTCTTCTACACTATAGTCTACACAACAATAATCACCATCAATTTTAATTATATGTACTGATAATAGAGAATCCTCTAATTCATCACCATATTTATCTAAATTGTTTTTTATGCCTTCTTCATAACCTTCAAGAAAATCTACTTCCGCTCCTACATTTATCTTAATTTTACCCTCATATTTTTGCTTAAAATTTTTAACATCATTAAGGTAATTTGATAAATTTTCAAGATTCATGCAACTATCATTTTCGGGTGCAGGGTCTTTAAATCCCTCTGGATATGGAAAATGCTCTGTAAATGTCATTTCTGTTAGACCAACATCAATTGCCCTTTGTATATATTTTTCAAAATCATCCTTACTTCCATGAGGACAATAAGGTGAATGTATATGACCATCTTTCATAACTAATGCTCTCCTTTTATTAAATTGAACTACGTATACTTAACTGCCTTCAGTAACTTTTAAAGGCGGAGATATATTAAATAACTCAGTCTATAATAAATTTCCTCATTAAAGTATAGTACATACTCATTAGAAATTTCAATAATTAAATATCAATAAAACATAAAAAATCGCCTATATCAAAATATATAAGCGATTTTAACAATCATATTTACATATGTTTTTTAGCCTCTAATAACATTTTATTTGCTTCTTCCATACACTCTATAGCTTTTTCAATACTCTTTGCAGTTTCTTCTTTTCCAATAGCTCTGGCCTTTTCTACCCACTCTCTAAATCCTTCTTCATGAGTCTCATTGTGATTTATCCAATGCACTAAAAGTATTTTTAAAGTTTTCTCATCTTTAGACTCTGATGATTCTTCATGATTATGTTCGTGGTCGTGGTCATGAGTATGGTCGTGTGGATGTTCGTGACATATATCTCCATGAGTATGTTCATGGCAATGGTCGTCATGGTCATGGTGCCCATGGTGGTATCTTACAATCTCTTTATCAAACATCATTAGTTATTCCCCCTGTTATTTTATATTAAATTCTTTTTTTATAACATTAACAGAATCTTTTACAAGTAGTGCTAATGGTTTACCTTCTAATCCAACTAACTCTATATTTTCTGGCATAATAGGTAAAAGTATCTTAAGTGCCTCACTATCTGCAATAGCTTCACTTATATTACAAGTGACTTCCCCCATCATAGAATTAGGTATTATTACAGAAATAGGTGCAACTATTATATTGGCTTTTCTAGCTGATACTACTATAGCATTTTCCCCTGTAGCTCCTTTATTAGCATGAGCCTTCATCATAGAACTAGTTGCTATAGAATTAGTTCCTAGTGCATAAATTTCTACATATGTAGGTAATTCTTCTCTCAAAGAAGAAACTATCTGGGCTCCTATACCTCCACCCATTCCATCTATCACTGCTATTATCATATGAAATTCCCCTATTAATTAATTTTCTTGTATTATTATCTTATGGTCCATCAATCTTATTTCTTTAATTATTCCATCTATTATTTTTTGTTCTCCTAATAAATCAGTTAAATAAATCTTTCCATCACAAGGGTCTATATTAACCACATTTTCCATAACCTTTTCTAATTCATTGTTATTCTTACAAATGAAAGCTGATGATTCACACATATAAATCTCCTCCTAATATGATTTTTATTAAAAATCAAAAAAAGACTTCCTCAGGTATTTCAATACACCAAAGAAACCTTCATGATTTCAATTTTTGTATATTATTATACCTTAAGTATATCACTTTAATTTGCCTAAAGTCAATTAAAGTTAACGCTTTTTATTATACTCTTCATCCTTGTATTTTTTATATAATTCTTCAGCTAATTGCTTTTCATAATCAGTCAATTCTTCTTCTACAAACTCAACATTAAATTGACTAGCCAGTCCTTTTATTAGATTAGCTTGTAGAGTATCTATGTCTATTTTTTTACCAATTTCATTCTCTATTCCACTGGCCTTTTTAGCTGTAAATTTCATTGCTCTTTCCTTTAGTTCTGGTGTTTTAGTCTTTATTAATTTAAACAATTTTTCTACATCAAAATCCATTATTATTGAACCATGCTGTAACAAAACACCATCTTTTCTACTTTGAGCACTTCCAATAACCTTTTTATTATTAATAGTAACTTCATATGATGCATGTGCATTAAAGCATGCAGCTGATAAATTTTCTCTACCTATTCTCTCTCCACTATTTAAGTTATCTGTTTCTATACCACTTAAATTCAATCCTCTAACTAAACCTTCACTTATATATCTATAAGATAGATTTATACTTTTATCAATTAAAGGATTATCTTCTCCTATAATTATACTATAAGTTAGCTCATTATCATGTAATACAGCTCTTCCTCCTGTGATTCTTCTGACACAGTCTATATTCATGCACTTACACTTATCCAAATCTACCTCATCTTCAAGTTTTTGAAAATATCCTACACTCAAGCAAGCTGGCTTCCAAGTGTAAAATCTAAGTGTTGGCTTCACACAGCCTTTTTTATATGCAGTGAATATAGCTTCATCAATTGCCATATTCATTGCACCATCATATGATTTATTATGTATAACTCTCCACTGATTCATGATTATTACGCCCCAATCTTTAGTATAAATATATTCAAGAAATCATTTACAGATTTAGTTCTCTTATAGACAAATCTATCTCATCTTGATTTAAAGGTCTTGAATAATTATATATAGTACTTCCTGGTCTTTCATTATAATACGGTCTATTACAATCCTTACAGCCTCTTATTTCAAAAGGGTAACCCCTGTTTATATCTGATACAATCTCATCATCGAGTTTTATATTCTCTAAGTATCCATTTTTAAATTCAAAGTATTCTTGTGAATAATCTTTATTTACCATATAGGACATTAGCTGTACTCTTCTGTAACTTTCTATATTTGGTTGACTTATTTTTTCCATTTTAGTTCCTCTAACTGGAGTAAATGCAAATAAACTAACAGTTATATTGTTCTTCTTTAAATAAGTATATAAGTTGTATATATCTTCATGACTTTCTCCCATACCAACAATTATATGTGTGCTGATTTTATTAGGATATAACTTTGACATTTTTGTTATAAAATTCAATTTTTCATAATAATTATATCCTTTTATTTTTTCATATAATTCCTTATTTGCTACATCTATCGCTATTCCTATTTTATCTACTCCAGCAGAAAAAAACTTATTTATTTCTTCATCACTTTCTAACTTTGCAGACAATGAAATAGGCATATCTATTTTACCATTTATATAATTTATAAAATCTAAGACAGATTTATGTGCCTCTTCACTTGCCATTGATTGTATACATATTCTCTTTATATTTTTTCCCTTATATGCTCTCAAAGCATCCAGTATTTCCTCTTTAGAATACTCTGGCCAAACTACTCTTGATAATTTATCTTTTCTAGTACTGCTTTCTATTGATTGAGAACAAAAACTACATTTGTTTATACATTTTTCCCCAATCATTATATATGCTGTAGTAGGAGGTATATCGCTTTTTTTATTTAATATTCCAAGTTCTATTGCTGTTCCTGATGATAGTCTAATCATAAAACGCAACACTCCTTACATTCAGTTATTGTCATATTCATATCTATAGCCTTGTTCTTAGCAGATTTTGATGGCAGAACTATTTTATTAACTCCACACATTATAGCTAATTGGTCTAACTCTTTTCTATATACGCCTCTAGGTCTCATACAACCTAGGTTAATCTCTGTATTTGGTAAATTAATTCTCGCTTCACATAAAACATCTGCTACTTCTTCCAACTTAGGAGGTTCTACATTTTCATATTCAGTACCTCTCGTGGGAATAAGAACTATAAATGTCAGTTTATTAGGAGGATTTTTTTGTAAGTATTCTATAATCTCATACTCACCTTTTACTTTTCCTCCTTTTAAACCAATACATATATGTGGTGCTACTTCTGTATTTTCTCTTATTGTATTGTAAGTTTTAATATAATCGTCTTTGCTTTTATCCATTTTATAAACTTCTTTTATAGTTTCTTTATCAAACACCAAGTCGAAAGAAACCATATCTAAATACTTACATAATTCTATAATACTCTCTTTATCCATAAGCCCTAAATGAGCATTTAATCTGTAGCCTTGTTCCTTTAATTCTTTAATGGTCTGTATATGAGTATTTATTGGGACATCACCTTCATAACTACAACCACCACTTAATAAAAAACTAGTTATATTTCTTGATTTAACTTTTTCTTCATAATCCTCAATTGGTATCATATTTTCTAAATAGTGACCATTACAATGAGCACATTTAAGACTACACTTATTACTTGTCGTACTAAGAGCTAGCGTCTGATTAGGATAAGCAAACTCTATCTCATTTCCGAAATTACTTAATTTAATGTCAAACGCAGTTCTTATTTTTTCAGACAAATCCTTATACATAATTTAATCCTCTACAGTAATGTTTTTATGTTTTACTCCTCTATCTATGCATTTATATTTTGATATTTTACTCTTCTAGTAGCTGTTTTGCAGTTGGGAACTGCTCTATATTTGTATGTGGTAAGAAGCATGCAGAAATAAATTCGTCCATGTAACTTGGATAAACACTAAGTTCAACATAAGTTATTTGTCTACCTATTTCTTCAAGTTTATTTTTGGCATCTTTACTTATAAGAGCCAAGTAAGAACCAACAAGTGAACTATTTCCTATATAAGTAAATTTCTCTCTATCGATATCAGGAAGTAATCCTATAATTATTGAATTTTCTATATCTAAGTTATTTCCTATACCACCTGCTATATAAACTCTATCTAATATACTAAAATCCATACCCAAGCTATCTACAAGAGTATATGCTCCTGAATATATAGCTCCTTTAGCTCTAATGAAATTATCTATGTCCACTTCATTTACTACTATATCATTCTCCAAATCAAATTCTTCTTTAAATGCTAATACATACTCTCCTATTTCATGTTCATTAAATCTAACTCTCTTATTGTTTAAATCTCTGTATATCTTACCTCTTCTATCTATTACACCCTTAGTAATCATTTGGCAAATTAAATCAATTATACCAGAACCACATATACCAACTGGCGCACATTCATCTATTATTTTTAATGTAGGCTCTAAAGTTTCTTTATCAATAGCCACCTTTTCTATTGCTCCTGCTGATGCTCTCATTCCACAGCTTATGCCTCCACCTTCAAATGCAGGACCTGCTGAACATGCACAGCTCATCATATAGTCTTGATTTCCAAATACTATCTCTCCATTGGTACCTAAATCTATAAATAAAACATTTTCTTCACTTGACCATATCCCTGCTGATAATACCCCTGCTGTTATGTCTCCTCCTACATAACTTGCTACAGATGGAGCTAAGTACACATATGCACTGTCATTTACAAAAAGGCCTACATTTTCACCCATAAGTTTTGGAGATTTTAAAAATGGAGGTATATAAGGTTCTTGTCTTAAAAAGTCTGTATACACTCCTAAAAATAAACTTGTCATAGTTGTGTTTCCAGCAGCTACTAAAGTGACTACATCCTCCTTATTTATGCCATTTCTTTCATATAATGTTTTTAATAGAGGATTTATAGTTTCATCAACTATAGCTTTGTGTAAAGTTTCTAATCCGTTTTTCTTAGCCGAATATATAATTCTATTTATAACATCTGCTCCATATTTTATCTGAGCATTTCCAGATGATGCTTTATCTACTACTTCTTTTGAATATAAGTCTACTAAACATACAACTACCGAAGTTGTACCAATATCTATTGCAACTCCATACAGAGAATTTTCCTTATTTCCTTCTTCTATATTTATGATTGTAAGTTTCTTTTGTTTTTGAACATATGTTATTGTAACTTTGAAATCGCTCTTTCTAAATATCGTTGGCATCTTTCTAAGTATATCTAATCTAAAATCTATTTCATTGTACCCCAGATGATTTCTAACATGTCTTTCTAATCTATCTACATCACTTATATTATCATCTAAGTTTGGTTCTTCCATTTCTATGTATTTCTTCTTTATATTTGTCTTAAATTGTAAGTTATGCTTTTCTATTATTTTTTTAGCTCTCTCAAAAAGTCCTCTATCTTTTTGTTTATTACTACCTTCTATCTTCATACCATGCATAGAAGATGATACTTTAGAAGGAACTTCAATTTCTATATCTGAGATTACTTTTGTACAACAAGCTAATATATAACCTTGCTCCCATTCGTTATCTGTTATATGTCTTGTTTTTTCTGTATCAACCTTACCTTTTAACAACTTCACCTTACATTTACCACAAGATACATTTCCATTACAAGGAGCATCTATGAATATATCTGCATTTCTTGCTACTTCTAGTAATATATCCCCCTCGTTACAATAAACTTCTTTATTGTTTGGCATAAAATTTACCTTTATCATGATATCCCTCCCAATTTGTTCTATATATTATAAAAGGAAAGTATAGCTAAATTTGCGTGCACTCAAATTTTACTATACTTTCCCCAATTATAATAACATCCCTAGTCTTTAATTATTCTAATCCAGCCTCATATTCTTTATCACTTAATAATGTATCAAGCTCAGCAACATCAGCTAGTTTTACTTTTAATATCCAGTTTTCGTATGGGTCTTCATTTATACATTCTGGCTCATCTTCTAATTTTTCATTAACTTCTAATACTTCACCATTAACAGGAGATATTAAATCAGAAGCTACTTTAGAAGATTCAACTACTCCAAAATCTACTCCCTTAGTTACAGTATCTTCTACTTCTGGTGTTTCAACAAATAATATTTCTCCTAATTGATCTTGAGCATAATCTGTTATACCTATATATACAACATCTCCATCAATTACTTTTACCCATTCATGATCTTTAGAGTATTTTAATTCTGGTAATAATTTCATTTCGATAGACCCCCAATATTATATTATTGATTAATTTATTTAAATCATATTAATATTATATCACATTATTTTAAATTTTCCATCAATTACATTACACTTTCCATAGCTAATGCTGGATGACCTTTTTCTTCTAAGAAAGCTAATACACCTTCAGAATCGTCAGCTATAGTTTCGTCACAAATCATATCACAGAAGTTTTCTATTCCAGTCATTTCTTTAACTGTAGCATTTAATTTATCAGCTACATACTCTTTTAATTCTTTTGGCATCCAAACTATTCTTTCTGGTCCACCTTCTGCATAAGCGAATTTTTTAGAAGATATGAAGTGTCTTCCGTGTCCCATGAATCCTGGAGTTTGAACTCCTCCACCTGTCATAGAAGCAAGTTCTCCGAAAGTCATACCAACTGGAGTAACGCTTGGGAATTCTCTGTTAACTACAACAAATCCATTTGCTTCTGGCATTATACCACAGATACACTCAAAACATCCACAAGAAGTCATAGGGTCTTCTAATATAGAGTATAATGTAACAGCTTCAACTGCACCTTGAGATATTTGGTTTACAGTTTCATTTACAGAGTTCCATACACCTGTTCTATCGTCTAAACATTCACCTTTTTCTATTGGTTGACAAGGACCTGTAGGGTCTAATTCTTTAGTAGCTTTAGCATCTAACCAGCTAACTGCGCCACAAAGACCAAGTCTTTCAGGAGTAACAACACAAACGTGAGCTGGTGCAAATGATTGACATAAGTTACAAGAATAGAAAGTCTCTACACTTTCATCAACCAATGAAGCTAATCTCTCATCTCTCGCATTGTACTTAGCTATTGCTTCACCTTTTAATTCAGAAACTTTTTCAGCATCTGTAATTATAGTTATTTCACACTTATCAACAACTGATTCAAATTCATCTAACATCTTAGCATATAAAACTTCTCCTATATGCTCAAGTCTAAATCCTTTATCAAATGCATCTTTAGAGATTCTTACCCAGGCCATATCTCTTTGTCCAACGTGCATTACACCTTCTATATAGTTTAAGAAGTAGTGGAAACGTCTTTCAAGAACTGGTTCGAAATCTTCTTGCATGTTTTTACCAGCTATCTTAACTATTACAGCAAGTGGTAATCTTAATACACCATCAGCTTCAACTTCATCTATGTTTGGTCCTATTATTTCTATCTTATGGTCTTCAACTTCAGTTGCTTCTTTCTTAACAACAAGCTCCCAAGCTTCAGTTTTATTTCCACCAAATTCAGCAAACATGTCGCTCTTTCTAATTCTTTCACCTTCAAATGCTGCTGCAAATGAAACTGGTATAGGTATTTCAGTAACTTTTATTTTTATTCCTCTAGCTTCTAATGAAGTAGCTACTATCTTATCATAATCTTTTTGAGTTAATAAGTTCATTGGAACTTCAAGAACAGTTTGGTCAGTTATAACTGGGAATCCTAAAGCTATTGCTCCAGCACCTGCAGATACAACTAATTCACTTAATGGTCCAAATGCATTTACAAATGCAGGAACTCTATTAGCTGTGTATTCTAATAATCCGTTTAAATCACCAGGAGTTAATCCACCGAATATTAATGCTGCTCTTACTGCAACAGATACAACGTGGATAACAGAAGTTACATCATATCCTAGAGGTATAACTCTTAGCTCAAGACCCATTTTTACTCCAGCTTCTATAGCTTGGTCTATAACCTTACCAACTAAGAAAGTTAATAAACCTTTAGATTGGTAGTCTTTTATAACTTTTGCTGCTGATTCAGCATCAGGACATTCACCAAGAACAACTGCAACACCAGGTATATCTCCTGTAACTAGTGGTACACCAAGTGATCTGATTATAGGGTCAGTTATATGACCTGCACATGGCTCACTATATGGAGCATCCATAGTTGAGTATTTTAATGCTTCAATTACTTCTGCCGCTAAAGCAGTAGCTAAACCAGCATTAAAAGCATGTTCTAATAAATGAGTTCTATTGATTAAAGATTTTACTACTTCTAAAGCACCTTCTAAGTCCCCTAAAGTGTTCATTTTTTGTCCTGTTGCAGCATATATACAAGGTAATGAATATGCTGTATCAGGGAAAGCTACTTTATGTTCTTTTCCGTTTTTTTCTATAGCTTCAGCTAACATAGCTTGAGCCGCACCTAAAGCTTGTTCTGACCCTGTAAAGATTATATTATATAGATTCATTCTATTTCCCCCTTTAATATTTACACCTATTTTTTATTAACTATACCCTAAAAACCCTAGAAAGCAAATCCACCTTCATTTAACTCTAAGAAAGAGTCTGCATATAAAGATGCCCCGTTGATTATGTCACAAGATTTTACAGTTTTCATTAATTCTGGGTCACATGGATTCATTATAGCTGAACTAAATCCATTAGCCATTGCCATTGCTAAGAATGCGCTATCTAAAACAGGTCTAACATGTTTAGGACATCCATTAGATACATTAGATAATCCTCCTGTAGTTAAAAGTCCCATTTCAGTCATCATTTTTATAGCTTCTAAAACTTCTACTTGTTTTTCTTGCATACCCTTTATAACTAAGCATAATGGGTCAAATAATATATCAGTTGGCTCCATTCCTAGCATTAAGCCTTTTTCTAGTATTTCTTGGCAGTAAGCCATACGTTCATCGTTATCTCTTGGGATACCTTCTTTTGCACATAAACCTATAACCATTGATTCATATTCAGCTGCTATATCTATTAAATCAAATCTTGAACCAGCATCAGCAGAGTTTATTATTGGTTTTGCATTAGTTCTATCATAAACTTTAAGTCCAGCTTCGATAGCCTTTTTATTAGCTGTATCTAATGCTATAGGAACATTGTTAAATTCAGATTGAAGTAGCTTAACTCCCCATGTCATTATCTCTTCGCCATCTCTTTCAGCAGGTCCTATATTGAAATCTATATAGTGTGCTCCTGCTTCTAATTGTTCTTTTGCTCTTTTTAATATTGGAGCTGGATCTCTTTCTGCTAATGCCTTTCTTATTGAAGGTGAGATACAGTGTATTCTTTCACCTATAATCATAAATTTTTCCATTTATAATGTCCCCCTTTAAATTTAATATTAATAGTTAGTTAATATTTTATTAGTTTGTTTGGCATGCTTTTTCTTGGTATCCTTTTAAGAACTTAGGTAATTCCATAGATTCTTCTGGTCCTATAACTACATTCCATCCTGGTAAGTTATCTTCTATATCACCTTTAAGTACTGCAACTTTTCCTGGAATAATAATGTCTTTACAATTAGTTACTTCATCTACTTTACTTTCTTTAATGAAAGCAGATATTGAATTTCCACCAAATTTACCAGCAGCCCAAGATGTAAGAACTGAATATCCACCTGCATCTGGTATTACTAACCATACTGGAACTTTTGATCTTTCTATATCTCCAGCAACTATGAAATAAGTTAATGCAAAGTCAACAGTAACTAATACTGGAGAATTTTCATCTGGGTTATTAATTGGGTAAATCTTTGGTTCAACTCTCATTGGTCTTTGTGGGTCAGTGTATATATTTTGTCTTAATGCAAATAATGGTAATGCTTTAGCATAACTAATATCATCTATTACTATTATAGAACCATATTTTATAGTAAATATTGATGATAAAGCAATTTCCATCATAGGATTTGAGTTAGATAATCTATTTGCAAACACTATTGAAGGATATCCAAATGTTCTATCTTGTTCTTTTAAAGCTATTCTTCTAACTTGCACAGCATTAGTGTAAGTATCTTTTATATTTTCTCCAGTTACATCTAATACTAATTCTTTATATCCAGCAGATTGAACTAATTCAACTGTTTCATATAATTCTTCTAAGCTAGCGGCTTTTACTCCTAATGGTAAGTTTGCTCCTTTAACTACTTCTATCATATCTTTGTAGTTATCTTTAGTTGCTCCATATACCATTGGTCTAGCATCTTTTAATACTTCAACAGCTTCTTTTACTGCTTGTGCATCATCACAAGCTAAAATATAAGCTACTTCTAATCCACTACCTTTTATTTTGTCTATTAGTTTTAAATATGCATCTTTGTCTCCACAGTATTCTAAAACAACCATTTCAACTTTCATTTGTTCACCAATTCTTATATAGTCAACTTTTTTCATGTTAGCTATTTTAGCGTCTACTGCTTCATCACTCATACAAGTACAGAATGAAACTGCATATCTATTTCTACTTACTAATGTTTTTTCATGTCTAAATAATACTGTTTCCCCACCTAGTTCATATTCAGATGCTCCAGCACCAACTTTTAATGCTTTCATTAAAGGTGCAGTAGCTTCTGATAGTTTCGCTATAGCGTCATCAGACATATGTGGGCATTTACCTACTTCTACAGCTCCTGAAGCAACCTTCATAGAGAAAGCCATACAAGTTGGGAATCCACAATCCTTACAGTTTTTCTTTGGTGTTAATTTAAATATATCTAAAGCTTTTAATGCCATTATTTTCTCCCCCTAACCTTAACAATTTAATTAAGCTAATGCGTTAACCAATTCTTTTATAGTTTCTATTGATTTTGGATGACGAAGTATAACTGCGTTTGAACCACCTACTAAAACACTTGCTGCAGTTGAAACTTCCATTGCTATAGTTCTTTCTTCTGGACAACCCCAATCTGGCTCATCTTCCACTGGAGCTATAGCTTCTTTAACATGACCTACTTCGAAAGCTACTGGTGTTATGATAGGCATTTGTAATGTCTTATCATTTTGACCAAATGCTGCAAGTCTAATTCTATCCATAGTAGATGCAACATATTCATATCCATAACCAACTGCTGAACATCCAACATTCATAACTATATTTTCACCTTTAACGCCTAATTGAGTTAACAGTACGTTTAATTGTTTTGCTAGGTTTATATCAACAGAAGATTCTGCTCCAACTTTGTGTGAATAAGCCATTCCAGCTGATGCTCCTACTCCTTTGTAGTTATCTTCTACTGCTGACATAAATAGACAGTTATGACCATCCAATGTTTGAGCTAATTTTTCAAACAGTTTACCATCTTTTTCATGATTTCCTGAACCAGCTACTACTAAAGGCAATGTTATTGCTTCAACTACTGCTTTAGCCACTTCAGCACAGTCATCAACTGATTTATCTAATCCATTTGGGTCAGAACCATCAAATTTTAAACAAATAAAATCTGCTTGTGTATTAGCTTCAACATATTTAGCCCATTCTACTGGACAATTAGCTACATCTTTGTATAACTCTTTATATGAATCAGTCCAGCTTTCAGGATAAACGTCTGATATTTGTATACCTATTTTTGGAGTATTCCCTACTTCTCCATCAAAACTATAAAAAGGTAATACATTTTCCCCACCTAATTTAATTGCTTTTTCCCCTATTCCTACTTCAACTTCTGATATTTTTCCAGAATATTTTTGAGTAGACATTTTAAATGCCATATTTTTTTCCCCCTTAAGCCTATTTTAATTCTAATTTAGCAAAAATTTCTTTCATAGCCACTTTAGATTTTGAATCTTCAGGTAAATCAACTAAAGGAATACCTGTAGAATCATATTCATATATCAATTCATCCATAGGTACAACACCGATTAGCTCTAGGTTATGTTTTTCTATTTCCTCTTTGACACCATCATTCATAACCCCATTTGGAACCTTATTTACAATTAGAAGTATTCTTCCAACATTTAATTTTAGTTCCTCAGCTAAATCTCTTATTCTAGCAACAGCTTGTATACTACGTCTTGAGCAATCACTAACCAATAAAAGCGTATCAACATGTCTAGTAACTTTTCTGCTTAGATGTTCCATACCAGCTTCGTTGTCCATGACTAAGTATTTGTAGTGACCAGATATTTTGTTTACTTGTTCTCTAAGTATCCCATTTACAAAACAGTAACATCCTTCCCCTTCTGATCTCCCCATTACTAATAAGTCATATCCTTCGCCTTCTTCAATTATAGAATTTAATCTAAATTGTAGATATTGTGCTTTTGTCATACCGCCTGGGAATGCATTGCCTAACTTTTCTCTTTGATTTACTTCTTCTCTTATTTCTCCTATTGTTGCTTCAACTTCAATACCTAATACTTCATTTATGTTAGCATTAGCATCAGCATCTACAACCAATACTGGTCCCTTATTGTCCTTAACCAAATAATCAATCAAAAGCCCTGTGAGACTTGTTTTACCAGTTCCACCTTTTCCTGCAACAGCTATATTGTATCCCATTTTAAGACTTCCCCCTTAAATCTAGCCACAGAGCCTTATGTACTCTGTTTACTTATTATAATTTAGGTACAGAATGAACACATTCTCCATGTACATCATGAAGTGCTTCCATTAGTCCTTCAGATAAACTTGGATGTGGATGTATTGCATCCCCTACTTGTTCTACAGTTAATCCTAGATGAACAGCAAGTGATAACTCTGTTAATAAATCTGTAGCATGAGGACCTACTACTGCTGCACCTATTATTTTATCTGTTTCTTTATCAGCTATTATTTTTACAAATCCTTGGAAATGTCCTATAGCCTGTGCTTTTCCAAGTCCTCTAAAATCAAATTGACCTACATTGTATTCTACACCTTCAGCTTCAAGTTGTTTTTCAGTTTTACCAACACCAGCAACTTCAGGTTCAGTATAAACACATCTTGGAATTGCTCTATAATCTACTACTTTAGTTTTTCCTAAAGCATTTTCAACTGCAACAATACCTTCTTTAGAAGCAACATGTGCTAAGAAAGGAGTATCTATTATATCACCTATTGCATATATACCTTCTACATTAGTTTCAAGATGCTCATTAACTACTACTTTTCCTCTTTCCATTTCAATTCCTATATCTTCTACTCCAGAATTATCAAGGTTAGGTCTTCTACCAACACATACTAATGCATATTGTGCTTCTATAACCTTTCCATTAGAAAGAGTTGCAACAGCTTTACCATCAACTACTTCACAAGTTTGTACTCCAATACCTGTAATAACTTTAATCTTATCTTTCTTAAATTGTCTAAGTAGTTGTTTAGCTACATCTTTATCTTCATTTAATAGTATCTGGTCAACCATTTCAACTATAGTTACTTCTGTTCCTAAGGCTCTAAAGAATTGCCCTATTTCACATCCTATAACTCCACCACCTACTATTAACATAGACTCAGGTATATCTTCAAGTCCAAGAACTTCATCACTAGTTATTACAATTTTTCCATCATATGGGAACATTCTTGGTACAACTGGAACAGAACCATTAGCTAGTATTATCTTATCCGCTTTTATAGATTCTACTGTTCCATCATCTTTTGTTACTTCTATAGTATTTTTATCAATCAATTTTCCAAAACCATTAACTAGTTTTACGCCTCTTTTTTCAAATAGGAATTCTATACCACTTATTAATTGATTTACAACTTTATTTTTTCTTTCCATTATAGCAGTGAAATTTGGTGTAACTGTACCATCTATCTCTATACCAAAATCCTTTGCTTCCCTCACAGTATTTAATACCCCTGAAGAAGCAAGAAGTGCTTTAGTTGGTATACATCCTGCATTTAAGCAAGTTCCTCCAACTCTTCTTTTTTCAATAACTGTTACCTCTGCACCAAGCATAGAAGCTTTTATAGCTGCTACATATCCTCCTGGTCCACCACCTACTACTACTATTTTCATCCTTAATTCCCCCAAACCTTATAATCTACAATCTTGTAATACTATAAACCTGCGGCATCTAGTATAGCAGGTATATTTTCTTCTGCCCCAATTGCCATTATATGAACACCATCACATAAATCTTCTTCTTTTAATTGTTTGATAAGTTCTCCTGCCATTTTTATTCCCTCACTTACCCAGTTTTCTTTTCCAGCTGCTCTTAATCTTTCGATTTGTTCATCTGGCACAAATATTCCTGGTACATTTGCAGTCATAAATTTAGCCATTCCTGGAGATTTTAAAGGTACTATTCCTGCTAATACCTTACAATCCATATCCCTTGTTAGTTCTCTAAACTTTCTCATTGTATTTATGTCATAAAGTGCTTGAGTTTGGAAAAATTTAGCTCCAGCTTTTATTTTCTTTTGCATTTTTAATAATTGAACTTCTATTGGAGAATATTCTGGAGTTACTGATGCTCCTAGATAAAAATCTGGAGAACCTTTTAATTTATTACCAGCCATATCCGTACCTGCCATTAGAGTTTCAGCAGTTTGAAGTATCCCTACAGAGTCTAAATCAAATACTCCTTTAGCCTGTGGATGGTCTCCTACGCTAGTATGGTCTCCTGTTAATGCCAACAAGCTGTTTATTCCAAATACACCTGCTGACAACATTTCTCCTTGTATAGCTATCCTATTTCTATCTCTCCCCGTTATTTGAATCACTGGCTCTAATCCAGCATCTTTTAGTAATTTACATGTAGCAAGAGAAGTTGCTCTCATAACTGCTGATTGAAAGTCTGTTACATTTGCTGCGTGAACTCTTCCAACTAACGGCTTCGCACATTCAATTAAATGTGAAAGGTCAGTCCCTTTTGGAGGAGCCATCTCAGTAGTAACTGCAAATTTTCCACTCTCTAGTGTTTCTCTTAATAAGCTCATCTCTAATCCCCCTTTTAACCTTCTAAAAAAAACTTTTATGAATTCGCTGTTGCTTCTTTCTTTTTCTTTGCACTTAAGCTTCTTGGATTATTTTGCTTAGAATAGTCTTTTGGTGGTCTTATTTCTGCTAAATTCTCTAATTGCCCTATAGATTCCAATCTTTCATATATTTTTATCCAAGCACAATCATTTTCTGGATTTACTTCACATTTACCATTTTTAGCTCCACCACAAGCCCCATTCATAAGACCTTTAGCACACATAGTTACTGGACATATTCCACCTGTCCAACCAAGTTCACAGTCTCCACAAGCTTTACAAGCTTCTTCATATTCTCCAACCCTTTGTACTTCCCCTATAAACAAAGTGTTGTTAGCTGGATAAACTGGTTTATTTTTTAGGTTTTTAACTATTGTTTGTGTCCCATCTCCACATGCTAAAGATAAAACTGCATCAGCTTCTTTAGTTTCTTCTTTTAGAACCTTTAAGTCCTTTTTAGACTTTAAAAGGTTACAAGCAGGATCAAGCATTACATATCCTAAGATTTTTTTGCCCTCACCTTCAAGAGTTTCCTTCATTTTTAGAACTTCTTCTTCTCCACCACTCTTACAAGTCGCTGCACATTGATTACAACCAACTAAAACTAGCTTGTCAAAATTCTTTAAGTACCCTAGCACTTCTTCCAATGGTTTATTTTCAGAAATTATCATATCTACTTCCCCCCTAAACCTTCCACAATATCTATCTATTTATTATTTTGCAATTTACAAGCTTTAACTACGTGTTTTGCAAGTATAGATGTTGTAACTGAACCAACCCCCGCTGGAACTGGAGTTATCATCGATACTTTATTTAAAACTGCATTTGTATCAACATCTCCACATAAATTTCCTTCTTCATCAACATTTATACCAACGTCTATAACTACTGCTCCATCTTTCACAAAACTTTCATCTACCATCTTAGCTCTACCAATAGCTGCTATCAATACGTCTGCTTCCGCAGCTACATCTGATAAGTTTTTAGTCTTTGAATGGCATATTGTAACAGTTGCATGTTCACTTAATAAAAGCATTGATACTGGCTTCCCAACTACCATTGATCTTCCAAGAACTGTTACCTTACTTCCTTTTAAATCAACATTATAATGTTTTAATATTTCTACTACTGCTGTAGGAGTACATGGTGGGAATCCACTCTTATCACCTTCCATGACTTTAGCAGAGTTTATTGGACTAAAACAATCTACATCTTTTTCTGGCGCAATGACATATTTTATAACTTCTTCATTTAAGTGTTTTGGAAGTGGTCTAAAACATAATATACCATTAACATCCTTATCATCATTAGCTTTCTTTAAAACATCAATATATTCTTCTTGAGTTATATCTTCAGCTAATTCCAACACTTCAGTTGTTATACCAATGTTTTGACATCTTTTTAGTGCTCCTCTTTCATATGATAAATCATCGCTTCTTGCTCCAACTCTAACTATTGTTAGCTTAGGATTTATACCTTCTTTAACTAGTAACTCGACTTCTTTTATTAAGTCTTCACTAATCTTATCAGCTACAGGTTTTCCTTTTATAATCTGTCCTTTAGTTGACATTACTTCCATATATTCACAACTCCCCTACAAGCAAACTTAAATTAATTTATTCTATATACCACATATTAATAACATAGTATTTACTTTCGTCATTTAAAAATTATTTTCCAAGAGCTTTTTCAACTTTAGCATAAACTTCATCACAAGTTTTAACGCCATCTTTAACCAATTTATCTACTTCTGTTTTTACTTTACTAACATATTCTTGATCTTGTATAGAATTTATATTTATAACTACATTTAATTGTCCTCCAAGTATAGCAGCTCTTAAACATTGAACCCCTACACCAACATCGCTTATAGCAAGTCTTGAACCTTTATCAACTAAATCTTCATGTAACTTAATAGCTTCATAACAAACTCTTACTATATTTAATGGCACTTCACAAGCAACTTTTAGTGCTTTTTCCATTGTTTCTGCTTTTATTCTTTTTTCTTCTTCTGTTTCTTTAGGAAGCCCATAAGCTTTTGATAATGGTAAGAAACATTCTGCATCATCATCTATCATTTTTAATAAATCTTTTTCTAATTTTCCTGCTTTACTTAATATATCTTTTACACTTTCTTCATACTCAGCATACTTTTTCTTTCCTATTGTAAGATTACATACCATACTCCCTAAAGCCATACCAATTGCACCAACTAGTGCGGCAGCCCCCCCGCCACCTGGTACTGCTTCTTTAGAAGATAGTACTTCTACAAAATCAACACAAGTTTTATCTGCTATTTTCATGATAATCCTCCTTAAAAGGATGTAGGAAAATATCTCAAATTATCTTAGAGATATTTCCTACTCTTTATTTATAAATTAATACACTTAGAATAATCCAGCTATTACTCCATTTTCATCAACATCTATTTTTTCTGCTGCTGGAACTTTTGGTAATCCTGGCATTTTCATTATTTCTCCAGTAAGTGCAACTATAAATCCAGCCCCTGCTGAAATTGATGCTTGTCTTACAGTTATTCTAAATCCTGTTGGTCTACCTAATTTAGTTTGGTCATCAGTTAAAGAATATTGAGTTTTAGCCATACATACTGGAACTTTAGTAAATCCAAGTTTTTCTAAGTTAGCTATTTCTTTATCAGCTTCTGGAGTATAATCTACACCATCTGCTCCATAAATCTTAGTAGCTATAGCATTTATCTTATCTTTTATAGATAAATCATCTTCATAGCAGAATCTAAAATTATTTTCTTCTTCGTCTAATAATCTTAAAACTTCTTTAGCTACTGCGATTCCACCTTCTCCACCTTTTGCCCATACTTCAGAAAGAGCAACATTAACGCCTAATTCTTTACACTTGTCTTCAACAAGTTTAAGTTCAGCTTCAGTATCAAGTGGGAATCTGTTTATTGCAACAACTGCTGGTAATCCATATACTTGAGTTATGTTTTCAACATGTTTTAATAAGTTTGGAAGTCCTTTTTCAAGAGCTTCTAGATTTTCTTCATTTAAATCTGTTTTAGCAACTCCGCCATTGTATTTTAATGCTCTTACAGTAGCAACTATTATAACAGCATCTGGTTTTAAGTTTGCCATTCTACATTTTATATCTAAGAATTTTTCTGCTCCAAGGTCAGCACCGAAACCAGCCTCAGTTATTACATAATCTGCAAAGTGCATAGCCATTCTTGTAGCTATAACAGAGTTACATCCATGAGCTATATTTGCAAATGGTCCACCATGTACAAATGATGGTGTTCCTTCAAGAGTTTGAACTAGGTTTGGTTTTAAAGCATCTTTTAATAATGCAGCCATAGCACCGTTAGCTTTTAATTGTCTAGCTGTTACAGGTGCACCTTCGTAGCTATATCCAACTATTATGTTTCCTAATCTTTCTTTTAAGTCAGCTATATCACTTGCCAAACAGAAAGCTGCCATTATTTCAGAAGCAACAGTTATATCAAATCCATCTTGTCTAACTGCTCCATCACCTTTTTTACCCATACCATCAACGATATTTCTAAGTTGTCTATCGTTCATGTCTACACATCTTCTCCAAGTTATTTTCTTAGGGTCTATTCTAAGTTCATTTCCTTGGTGAATATGATTGTCAAGCATAGCAGCTAAAAGGTTATTAGCAGCTCCTATAGCATGAAAATCTCCAGTGAAGTGTAAGTTTATATCTTCCATAGGAACAACTTGTGCATATCCTCCACCAGCTGCCCCACCTTTAACACCAAATACTGGTCCTAGAGATGGTTCTCTTAAAGCAACTAATACATTTTTATCTAATTTTGCAAATGCATCAGCAACACCGATAGTAGTAGTAGTTTTTCCTTCACCTGCTGGAGTTGGGTTTATAGCTGTAGTTAATATTAACTTAGCTTTTTTCCCAGTTTCTCTTTTTAGTAGATTGTAGTCAACTTTGGCTTTGTATTTACCATATAGTTCTACATCTTCTTCACCTAGTCCTAATTTTTTTGCAACCTCTCTAATATCTTGAGGCTTAGCTTCTTGAGCTATTTCAATGTCAGATTTAAATCCCATAACTGAATCTCCTCCCACAACCTAAATAGATTTAAAATATAATTTTTGTATAAATTGTATTAATATGTAAAAATTATATTTTATAAGATAATTATACATGTAAAATTGCTTAAAAACTAGCTACTAAGCCATTAAAATATCTTTACTTAATAGCTAGTCATTTATCTAATTAATCATTCATTACCTATCTAATACCTATTTATTACCTTTAACCAACAAACCAATTATAAATCAAAATTTCTATTTATCTTTAAGTGACATTAATTTTTCTTTTATTTCTTTAATTTGTGCTTTTGTTGTTTCACTAGAATCATATGGAGATTGATTAGCTCTATCAGAATCTATAACATCTTGATTGTAATAGATAAATCCTAAAGATTCGCCATCTTCTAAGTTTTGTATTATAAATTCTTCATCTTCTTTATTTCTGATTTTGTTACCTACAACAAATACCTTATTTACGCCTATATCATGACCAAGTTTTTTAACTTTTCTATAGGTTTGTAGACTTCTTTCACCTGGCTCTACAACTACTATAAAAGCATCTACACCTTGAGCTGTTCCTCTTCCTAAGTGTTCAATTCCAGCTTCCATATCCATAACAACTACATCTTTATTTTGTAGTATTAAATGAGAACAGAGTCTTTTTAAAAGAACATGCTCTGGACATACACATCCAGTACCACCAGAATCTACTGTCCCTAATGTAAGTAATCTCACTCCATTGTATTCTTTACAGAAATTTTCAGGTATATCGTCTACTTTAGGATTCATCTTAAACATTTTTCCAAATGAACCTACAGAAGCTGCTGTTCTATCTGAAACTAATTTTTTCATTTCTGATATAGGTACTATTGATTCATATACTTCTTTTGGAAAACCTAGTGCTAAAGCTAAATTAGCATCAGGGTCGGCATCAACAGCAACAACTCTGTATCCGTCTTCAGCAAACATTCTAGAGAGCATTGAAGAAAAAGTCGTTTTACCTACTCCACCTTTACCTGTTATTGCTATCTTCATAATCCCTACCACCTTTATTACTATTTGCTTTTTATTTTATTTATTTTTTAGTGTAGTTATCTATTTTTTAAACACTAAAAATAAACTACAGCTAGTCCTTACAGGAACCAATTACATTTACCCTACTAGCTTTTCAAAGCAGCATGTATAGTTTTAGTATTCTTCATTATATTGTTTATATTTTATTTATTCAGTATATTCATTGTATTTCGATATTTTTTTCTTTAATATTTGACTTTATTCAACCATAAAATCTTTATTTAGATATAAAATCGTTTTTTCTAAGACTTTAGGCATTTTCTAAGCTTCTGCTTCAACGCCCATTTTTTCTTCAACTAATGCTTCGAAGTGAACACGTTTCTTTTCTATATCTTCTATTATTGTAGCTGCTAACTCTTTTGGATTTGTATTTACAGTAAATGTTGCACCAACTTTATCTTTTAATTCGCTAGTTAATATATCTACTGCTCTTGAAGAACCAGCTATTGGAGGCATTATTCCTAGATAAGTGTCTATACCAGAAGCTACAACATAACATCCTATAGCAACTGCTTTTTCTGACATCCACTCTGGAGCTATACCTACAACTGGAAGGTCACACATATCCATATCTAAGTAATTAGCTGCTGCTCCAACTAAATCTAATATACGGCTTATATCAACGCAAGAACCCATATGTAGTACTGGTGGGATTCCTACTAGTTTACAGACAGTTGCAAGACCTTTACCTGCATATTTTTCAGCTGCATCAGATTCCATTAATCCAAACTTAGCTGCTGCTGAAGCACCACAACCTGTAGTAACTACTATTATGTCATTTTTAATTAATTCTTTCATTATTGTTACATGAGCCTCATTTGAAACTCCTTTAGCATTGTTACATCCAACTACACCAGCTGCTCCTCTTAATACTCCAGATTTTAAACAGTCTGTTAATGGCTTAACTGTTCCTGCTGGATCTATATGAGAGTTTACAACTCTGTCTAATTGATTTACTACTGCTTCTACACTATACCCAACTGTTGCCCCTGATTTTAATTCAGGTATAAGTACTTTTGATTTATCTCTATTTTTAAAGTTTAAGATAGCTTCTTTAACTATTGATTTAGCATCATCAAGAGCTTGTTCTTCTCTAAATTCAATATAAGTTGAACCTGTTATTTTAGCTTTTGGAGAAGTTGTTACAAACTTAGTATGGTAACAATCTGCTACTCTAGCTAGTGCAGGGAATATACATTGAACGTCAACTATTACAGCTTCAACTGCTCCAGTTACTATTGCAAGTTCTTGTTGATGGAAGTCTCCTGCTATTCTTACACCATGTCTCATTGTAATTTCATTACCTGTACAACACATACCAGCTAAGTTTATTCCATCTGCTCCAACTTCTTTAGCTAAAGCTACTAAGTCTGGTTCTTCTGAAGCTAAAACTATCATTTCTGATAATGCTGGCTCATGTCCATGTAATATTATATTAACTTTATTTTCTTCTAATACTGCTAAGTTAGCTTCTGTTCTTCTTGGTACTGGAGTTCCAAATAAGATATCGCTTAGACGAGTACCTATCATAGAACCACCCCAACCATCAGCCATAGAAGTTCTTAGACTCATGTGTATTAAACTATCTATATCACCAGTACATCCTATATGAGTAGAGTGCATTATTGTTGCAATTTCTCTATCTATAGCTCTTGGTTCTATAGCATATTCTTTCCATATTTTTTGTCTTGGTTCTGGTGCATTTTTTATAAATCTTAATGTCCCAAAAGGTTTACCAAATTCCATTAATGCAATTTCTGCCACTTCATGTGCTACATCATAGATATCTCTACCTTCTGTTTCTACATCCCATTCTTTAGCTAAATTAATTAACTTAGCTTCGTCTCTTATTTTATAGTTTCCATTTGGATCAGCTAATGCTAATGTATGTGCTATATCTCTAGCATGGTCTGAATGGGCAGCTGTCCCACCAGCAACCATTCTTGCAAAGTTTCTACCTACTATAGTATGCTCATCTGCTCCACATAACCCTCTTGGAGTTTTAGGACTTATTCTACATGGTCCCATTCCACATATTCTACAGCAAACCCCTTGAAGACCAAAACCACATTGTGCTTTAAAGCCTGCTTTTCTATCATACATTGTTTCTACGCCTTCTTCTCTAGCTTTTGCTATCATCTTCTGGCTGTTTAAATCAATTGTTAACATTTTTTCATCCATATTCCTATCCCCTTTTTTTGATTTTTAAAATCCCCCAGGTGACTGACTTCATGTCATAAAATAATAAAATAAATGCTTTCTAAGTTGATTATATACTAATTTTCAGCACTTTGCTTTAGATTTAAATATTTTTTTAACAAAATTAGATAATACATAAAAATTTTATTTTTAATGCCTAATTTAAGTTAATTTAACTGCTTATTTTTGGCTATTTTTTAATACTTAAGCCTACTTTTTTGATACTTTAGTTTAATTAAATTATGTTTTGATTTTTTAAAATCAATTTTGAATTATTTCTAGTCAATTTTTTGATATTACATCTTATTTGTGTGTTTGTTATTTCTCACTACTTTTTTGGACTTGTTACAGATTTTTACTCCCTATACCATAATTAGTAAAAACTTCTTAGAATAGCATTTTTTGGACTAATTTTTTGAATTTTTTTATTTTTCCTACTTTAATATTAATTATAGCTTCAAATTGAACATTTGTATATATTCATTTGAAGCTATAATTATTTTTTATATAAAATTTTTTTAATATTGCATTAATTCAGATATTATGACTACTTTTTATCTTTTAATGCATCTATTTTACACACTTAATGTTTTTATTTCATACTTTTCGCTACAATAGCTCCATATGCAATAGAGTATAATTTAGATTCATGTGAATCAGCTCTTGATACTAAAACTATAGGAGCTTTTGCACCCATAATTATACCTGCTGATTTAGAATCTGCCATATATGTAAAGGCTTTTCCTATTCCATTACCAACTTCTATTGTTGGAACCAATATAATATCTACATCTCCAGATACTTCACTCTTAAATCCTTTTATCTCGCTAGCTTCTTTTGAAACTGCTAAGTCAAAAGCTAAAGGACCTTCTACAATTACATTATCTCCAAATTCTCCTGCTTGACAAGCTTTTGCTAACATATCTGCATCTACAGTAGCTTGCATTTTAGGATTTACTTTTTCCTTAGCTGCTAAGCATGCAACTTTTACAGTTTCCATACCTAAAGATTTTGCTGCTTTTATAGAATTTTTTAATATTTTTGCCTTTTGTTCATAGTCAGGAGCTATATTCATTCCTCCATCTGTAGTTATCAACAGCTTATGGTATTTTTCTAACTCATATACCATAACATGGCTTAATAAACTATCAGTTCTAAGACCATAATCTTTATTTAACACTTCTTTTAATATAACAGATGTATCTAATAAGCCTTTCATTACAAAATCAGCTTCTTTACTTGATACTAATTTAACTGCTATTTCAGCACAGTCTTTAATATCATCCTTGTCAATAATTTTAATTCCACCCAAATCAAATTCTATTTCTTTTGATATTTCTCTTATCTTTCCTTCATTTCCAACTAATATAGGAGTAATTATATTTCTTTCTACAGCATCCTTTATCGCCATTAAAACTTCTTTGTCGTGAGCTGCTGCTACAGAAAGTACTATTTTTTCTCCTCCTTTAAGCTGCTCTAAAATATCATCTAATTTCTTTATCAAAAGTAACCCCTCCCTTATATATATTTAACTAAATAATACCATATTTGATATACCTTTTCTCAATTTATTTTTTATGTTCTAAAAAATTTGTATAACTAAAATCTGCTTTAATATTTAATTATTACAAGTTCAAGATATTTATGAAATATAATATTACAAAGAGTAAATAAAGGTAAAAAGCTCCCAAACGAAGTAAATAAAAAAGTGGTACAACATAATAAATGTTCTACCACTCTTAATTAATAAAATTTAATAACATCAAATAAAACTCACTAACATCAAATCCAACCTAATAAAATAAAACCTAATAGAATCTAATACAGTTTAACAACATTCTTACTTGTTTATACCAAGCTCTCTTAAACAAGCAATCGTAATCTCATCCTGTGGATTTAATTCATAAGCTCTTTCTATATAGTAAGTTGCATCATCAATATCACCATTGTTTAAGTAAGCCATACCTAAATTACAAAGAATTTCTGGGTCTTCTTTTATCTTGGCAGCTTGCTCAAAATACTCTATGGCTTTATCTAAATTATTTTTAGAAGCTTCACAAAGCCCTAATTCAACTATAGCATCTACTTGCTTAGGTTTTATTACTAATATCTTCTCAAAATACATTTTAGCCTGCTCTATTTCGCCCATACCCTTATATCCTAGTCCTATCATAAACAGTAAATTCCACCAATCCATATGTTCTTCTTCTAATGGCAGTAGTTTTTCTAATCCTTCTTTGAACTTACCATGGAATATAAGTGTATATCCTTCTTCATACTGTACTTTAAAATCCATCTTTCCTAAATTTTCTTGTATTTCAGCCACTAAGTCAGCATCTAGACCTAATCTTAATGCATCTTCCCATGTCAGTTTAGTCTTTAAATATTGACCTTGATTATAATAATGATAACCTAAATGATAATAACCTACTGCAAAATCACTATCAATATCTATTATCTTTTCAAGTTTGGCCATCGCTTCAAGTAAAAATGCATTCATAGCCTTATCATCTAGGTCTTTTTGATATTGTTTTGCTATCTCTTGGCACACAATTGCATAATTATACATTGCATCTAAATCATCTGGATACATAGTTATAAATGCTTTTATATATATTAAAGAATCTGTATGTTCACCAATCTCAAAGTACTTTCTAGACATGTATCCCATATATGCTTTTAAATCTAAGTTAATATCCTTAGCCAAAGCATCTAAAAACTTTTCATATTCTCCATTGTTTTTAAATTTACTATCTATACCAATTATATATATCATTGCATCTGCTATAGACATTGAGTTTAACTTATCTTGAGCAGTTTTTTCTTTTATTCCTTTTACTAGCACCTCATTTTTTATAGGTACATCTAGTCCACCTTTTGGCACATCATAACTCTTTAATTTAAATTCTCCACCATGCTTTATAGTTATAAAAGCTAGTTCTTCTGCCTTCTTTAGCAAATATTTTTCTATTTTAAAATCCATTTTTTCCTCCTAAACACTTAAATTTCTACTTTATGAGTTTTAGATTTCTCAAATATTTTTTTATCATCGTATTCAAATAAGACTATGTTTTCTTCTTCTCTTATTTCTGTATTTATATTATTTTTTAAATCCACAATATTAAATTTAAACGGTTCAAAATGAACATATTTTATTATATGTTTTGCTGGTTTATCAACAAAATTAGGTAGATATGTTGATAAGTTATCATTATCTTGTAAAAATACATGACATCTATTCTTAAAGTCATCCACATCTAACTTATTAAAAAACTGTGGTATATTTGATGTCTTACCTAGCGAAATATAGTCATATTTTAATATATCATTAAATACATCATTGTCTATATTTATTTTTTCATTATAGAAATCCAGTAATATTTTGTATAATTGATTTTTCCCCTGTGCCAAGTCAAAATACCCATTTTCATCAAAGTACTTAGCAAAAGTTTCAAAAAATTTAAAAGGACTTTGTTTGTAAAATCTGCCTATAATATATCTCATGGACAACACAAAGTTTTTAGAATTGTAGTATCTCTCAAGTATATCTTCTATATCCTTTAATTTCAATGTTTCTTCATAGCTTATATAATTATTGTATAAAAACTCATATGGAGCATAATCCTTATATTTAAATCCATGCTCATCTGCTACCTTTCTCATACCTGTACCCTTAATCATCTTTAAGAAGCCTAATTGTAAGTGTTCTATCCCTAGATTAAATACATCATTAAATGAGTTCTCAAAGCTTTCATAATCCTCATAAGGAAGTCCTGCAATTAAGTCTAAGTGCTGATGTATATTTCTATAAGATGCTACTGTCTGCACAACATGAGATAACTTTTTAAAATCATCTCTTCTTCCTACTGCATCAAGTGTTTTTTCATTTGTTGACTGTACTCCTATTTCAAACTGGAAAAGCCCTTCTTTACAGTCAGCCAAAAACTCAATCATCTTGTCATCTATCAAATATGCTGTAACTTCAAAATGATAGGTTGTATATCCATTATCATTTTTCATAAGAAAATCCATAATTTCCATAGCCACTTTTTTATTTGCATTAAAAGTTCTATCAATAAATTTAATTTGTGAGACTCTTGCATCTATTAAAGCTTTTAAATCCCTTTTTATTCTATCTAAGCTGAAATATCTCAGACCAGGAATGGTAGAAGATAAGCAGTATTGACAATTAAACGGACAACCTCTTGACGACTCATAATATACTATTCTATTTTCATATTCCTTTGGATTTAAATTTTCATAAGGACTAGGAATCTCGTCCAAATTTTGAAGAAGTTCCATAGGTTTATTTGCTATTATCTCGCTTCCTTGTCTATATACCAATCCGTCTACATTTTTTATTTCTTTCTTTCCTTTAAGACGAAGCACTAAATCTCTAAAAATTAATTCTCCTTCTCCATAAAGTATATAATCTACAAAATCGTATTTTTTCATTGCCTCATAGCTATCATAACTCACTTCTGGACCGCCCAAAGCTATTTTAGTATTTGGTCTAATTTTTTTTAGATTGTCACAAAGTTTAACTATATCTCCTATATTCCAGATATATGTTGAGAATAAAATTATATCATATTCATTTTTGTATATATCTTTTAAAATATAATCTAAGTCATTGTTTATCGTATATTCTTTCATGTCAACTTCTATTAAATCCCTTACAAATTCTTTTAGGTATCTTATAGCTAAATTTGTATGAATAAACTTAGAATTCAACGTTGTTAATAAAATTTTCAAATATTTCTCACCTCTTTTTAATATTATACTGCTTTTTGTACCCCTTATAGGTTAAAATAGTATATGTAAAGTCTATATAACATTTATATAATTAGATTATTAATTTCAAGTAATATGAGGAAAGGAAGTTTTTTATGGAATTAATTGAAAAAGTATCTATCAACTCTTTATCAAAAAGAGATTTACTGCTTATTATAAAGTCTCTTGAATACACTAATGAAAATACCCAAATTAGTGATTTTATCGACCTTAGAAATAATATAGTAAAAGAATTATGTTTCTTAACTGACACTAAAGAAAAAGATTTTTTGGATTACTTAGAAAAAAACAGTAATCTCTAGTAACCTAAACCTTTTTAAACTTTAATATATAAATACCTGATTTAGAATTTATCTTTATGCTTAATATATTATCACTAAAGGTTTTCGACATAACTGTTATTTGATTAAATATGGGGTCTATTGTAGTATCGCCTTCTTCAAGGCTTATAAGACCACTTGGGTCTATTTTTTTATTATACATTTTAACCCCAATTTTATATTTTCTCAACTTAACAACATATTCTGACATAGAAAAAATAAAATCTATATTATCTTCGTTTAATTCAGTCTCTTCACCTAAAATAGATAATATAGATTTTTTCATGCTTTTAATTCCTTGATTTTCTACATTTCTGTCTTCTATATAAATATCATATAAAATATTTAAAACACTTGGTAGAATACTTTCTTCATCATAATCTTCATATTTTAAATCAATATATTTATCAATTAATTGTATTGTGCTTATCCTTGCCATCTGAAACTTTACAATATCAGACTTGTCTAATTGTATAGAAAAACCTATTATCTTGTCTTTAATATTTTGTAGTAATTCGACATATTCAATTTTACTGTTATTTATAAGATTGTGCATGATAGAATTATACGCTACAGAACTTAATAAATAATCAAATAAAGATTCTTCTTTTTTAAAGTAACTCACATATTTTTTTATTAGTTTAACAACCTCATCTTCACTTTTTTGAATATTAGTATTTGATAAAATTAATGGTAATAAAATATTTAAAAAATTGACATTACCTATTTTTTCTCCATAAAATCTAAAGTAAATAAGTTCATCTTTCAATCTCTTTTCGTCTATATATACACATCTTTGAGTTTTATCATCTATTAAGGATTTTGTATTTATTATAATTAAATCTTTAAGAGCCTTACTTCCATTATTAAAAGAAGATGTGTAGACTTTTTTTATTAATACGTCATTCATAAATATATCCTTTCTCAAAAACTTAATTTAAATATCCTGCTATTAAAAAAAAAGAGACAGCCCGTTAAGAAGCTGTCATATATAGGGGGATAGTAGTGTACAAAAATCATTGTAATCTACTATCTATATATTATTATACGATACTACTTTTTTATATGTAAAGCATCAGTTTTCGACATCCCTATATTCTACAGTTATACAAATTGCGTACTAAGTTCAATTTTATTCTTTTTATTTCAACATTTTATTGTGTTACATTCTTTCTGGAGCGTGCATTCCCAACAGTTTCAGAGAATTTTCTAAAGTTTGCTTTGTAGCTAGCACCAAGGCAAGTCTCGATTTTCTAATCTCTAAATTTTCCACTAAAATTGGATTGTCATGATAAAATTTATTGAACGCTTGAGCTAAATCTAGCATAAATCTTGTAACTATGTGTGGCTCATTCTTCTTTAGAGCAAGTAAAATATTTTTATTAAATGATTCTATAACTCTAAGAACTTCTGCACTATCTTCGTCAGCCAATAGACTATAATCTATATCAGAAGTGATTTTTTCTTCTGCTTTTCTTAAAACTGCACAGCATCTAGCATGTGTATATTGAACATATGGTCCAGTCTCTCCATCAAAGCTCAATGTTCTTTCCCATGAGAAAGTATAGTCTTTTATTCTACTATTAGATAGTTCTTGGAATACTACAGCCCCAACACCTACTTGTTTAGATATTTCATCTACATTTTTAGCATCTGGATTTTTAGCTAGTATAATATCCTTAGTTTTATCTATAGCTTGATTTAATGCATCTTCTAAAAATACAACTCTTCCTTTTCTAGTTGACATAGTCCCTTCTTCAAGAGCTACCATACCAAATCCAACATGCACCAAGTCTTTTGCCCATTCATATCCCATAAGCTCAATTACTTTAAACCATTGTTGGAAATGTAGGTTTTGTTGAGAACCAACTACATATATACACTTATCAAAATCATAAGTTTCTTTTCTATATATTGCAGCAGCTAAATCTCTTGTCATATATAGTGTTGAACCATCATTCTTGGTAATAAGTGCTGGTGGCATCTTATATTCTTCTAAATCAACGATTCTTGCACCTTTAGACTCTTGTAAAAGATTTTTTTCTTCTAATAATTCTATCACTCTATCCATCTTATCAGAATAGAAACTTTCACCTGCTAGAGAATCAAATTCTATATCTAAAAGTTTATATACTCTACTAAATTCTTTTAGACTTTCATCTCTAAACCACTGCCATAATTCTTTTGCTTCTTCATCACCATTTTCTAATTTAGTAAACCATGCTCTTGCTTCATCTTCCATTTCTGGATGTTGTTCAGCTTCCTCGTGGAATCTTACATATAATTTCAATAATTCTGGGATTGGATTAGATTCTACTACTTCCTTTTCTCCCCACTTTTTAAAGGCCACTATTAACTTACCAAATTGAGTTCCATAGTCACCTAAATGATTTATTCTTATAGTTTTGTATCCTTGTGATTCATATATCTTATATAGAGCATTACCTATTACTGTAGTTCTTATATGCCCTATATGGAAAGGTTTTGCTATATTTGGAGAAGAGTATTCAACTATTACAGTTTTATCTTTTCCAAAATCGCTACAACCATAATTTTCTTTTTCATCTAATACTTTTTTGATTACAGTTTCTGCTAATTGAGATTTGTTTACAAAAAAATTCACATATCCGCCTAGTTGTATTACTTTTGTTATCTCTCCACTAGCTTCTATACTTTCTGCTAATTCACTTGCTATCATGTTTGGAGCTTTTCTAAATACTTTAGCTAGTTTAAAGCATGGAAAAGCATAGTCACCCATGTCCTTGTTTGGTGGAACTTCTATAAGTGCCTCTATCTCTTCTATCGACAATTCTTCTATTTTCTCTTTAAGGCAATTTGATATTGCTACCTTGAAATCTTGCATCTTGTTGCTCCTCTCTACATTGTTCCTGGTTTATATTGTGCTTATCTCTTTATGTTAAATCAAATTCCGTGTTTTTTCAAGTATTTCATTACATGGCAAAACACTTTAATAATTATGTTTTCTGTATCTATTAAAAATACTATAATTACAGTTTTTATCCATACCATTATTGACTTTCTATAAGTCTTTTTCACTCTTAACTTTTATTCCTTCTTCTTCTAGTAACTTTGCTGTAATACCTTTCCCTGGTATTTTTTTACCTGAAAAACTACCATCATACACTAGATTACATCCACAAGAGGGGCTACCCTCTTTTAGTATTGCTTCGCTACATACATATAACTTTGCTATTTTTAGAGTTTCTTCAGCACCTCTTACAAAGTTTTCTGTTACATCTTTATAATCTTCTTTTGTGATTACTTTCCCATCAACTATCTCAGCAGGTGGTCTTGGTGTAGATAGACCACCTAACTGTTCTGGACATACAAGGATAAAGTCTTTACCTTTTAGGTATTCTTTTACTTCTTTATTTTCATTATTATCGCCACTATATTTACAATTTATTCCTATTAAACATGCAGATACTAATATCATAAAAATGTGCTCCTATACAAATTATTTTAGTTTAACAATTGTTACTCCTGCTCCACCTTCTCCATACTGGCCACCTCTTTGTGATTTTACATGTCTATTTTTTCTTAAAATATCTTGTAGTCCTGCTTTTAGCACTCCTGTACCAATTCCATGTATTACTGTTACAGATTCTAGCCCTGCTACATATGCATCATCTAGATATTTTTCAACTTCCATTATAGCTTCTTCTAAATTTAAACCTCTAAGGTCAACTTCACTTTTTATATTTCCAGATTTTGCCCTTATGATATTTCTTGTTGATTTAGTAACATTTTTTGAAACATCCTTGTGAGATTTTTGTAACGATTTAAAAGGTAGAGTCATCTTCATTATACCAATTTGCACTACTGCTTCTTTTCTCTTTTTGTCTACAGAAACCACACTACCATTTTGATTTAAAGTTATTACTTTAACTTCTTCTCCTGGTTTTAGGTCTTTTATTTCTTTACTTGAAACCTTTGGAACTATCATACTTTTTACTGTTGGTTGAAGACTTCCCATAGAACTAGTCAATTCTTTTCTAAGTTCTTCTATTTTACGATTTTTTTCTTTAGAAGCTCTTTCTTGTTCTAAACTTCTAAGTTCCTTTATTATAAGGTCTACTTCTTCCTTAGCTTGTCTTGTTATTGAAAATGCTTCTGATTTAGCCTTTTCAATCATCTTATCTCTTTGAGTAACTAATTTTTCAAGTTTTTCGTCGTATTCTACTTTTAGTCTTTCTATCTCTTCCTTCAGTCTTTCAGCTTCTTCTCTATCTTCAATAGCTTTGATTCTATTCTTTTCAACATTTTGTAATACATCTTCTAAAGCTATGTTATCTGTATTTATATATTCTTTGGCACGTGAAATTACATAGTCACTAAGTCCAAGCTTTCTGGAAATCTCAAACGCATTTGATTTTCCAGGAACACCTATAAGTAACTTATATGTTGGACTTAAAGTTTCTATATCAAATTCAACTGCTGCGTTTTCTACACCAGATTTAGTAAGAGCATAATTTTTAAGCTCACTATAGTGAGTAGTTGCTATACATTTCGCTCCTACAGAGTTTATATCTTCTAATACTGCTATTGCAAGTGCAGCTCCCTCAACAGGGTCTGTTCCTGCTCCTAATTCGTCAAATATAACTAAAGAGTCTGCTGTTACGTTTTTTAGTATTGATACTATATTTGTCATGTGAGATGAAAATGTAGATAAACTTTGCTCAATACTTTGTTCATCTCCTATATCTGCAAATACATTATCATACACACACATACTACTTCCATAATCAGCAGGTATGTGAAGTCCACTTTGTGTCATAAGCGCAAATAAGCCTACAGTTTTTATTGTAACTGTTTTACCACCTGTATTTGGACCTGTTATTACCAATGTGTGGAAGTCTCTTCCTAAATAAATAGTATTTGCCACTACTTTTTTCTTATCTAATAGTGGATGTCTTCCATTTTTTATATTTAAATATTTATCCTCATTTAATGTAGGTTCTATACCTCTCATTTGTATAGAAAGTTTTCCTTTTGAAAATGCAAAGTCTAATCTTCCGAGTATCTCTTGATTGGAAATCAAATCTTCACTTACTTCTCCAACCATTGCAGAAAGTTCTGATAAAATTCTCTCTATCTCTTCTTGCTCTCCTAATTTTAGCTGTCTTAACTCATTGTTCATCTCTACTATAGTCATTGGCTCTATAAAAAGTGTCGCACCAGAAGATGACTGGTCATGTACTATACCAGCTACTTGCGACCTATATTCAGATTTTACAGGTACTACAAATCTATCACCTCTTAGAGAAATTATGGCATCTTGTAAGTATTTTTGATAAGTAGTTGAACTTATTATTGAATTTAATTTAGACCTAATGGATTGATTTTTTTGAGCTATTCTTCTTCTGATATCTCTAAGTGTACTTGAAGCATTGTCAGATATTTCTACTTCACTTATTATCGCATTGTATATCTGGTCTTCTATATCTTTATATACATATAGAGAATTTGATAGAGATTGTATTATTGGATAATTAAAATCTTCTTCATCACTGCTAGACAGACTATTTTTTAATCTTCTAGCTACTCTTAAAGTATCCGCTATCATAATTAAACTTCCTGGGTCAAGAGATGCACCTATATAGGCTCTTTTAACCTTATCTTCTATATCATGAATACCATCCAAACCTACTGAACCTCTCTTTATAATAATTGATTGAGCTTCACTAGTTTCTTCTAGCATGGACTTTACTTCTACAAAATCAGTATTTGGAACTAAACTTTCTATATATTTTAGACCTAAAGAAGATGAGGCTTTCTTCTTTAATAAATCTATTATTTTATTGTATTCTAGAACTCTTAACGATTTCTCATTCATTTTTCTATATTCACCATCCTCAATATTTTAACTTTTTTCTTTAATATCTAAAATGTATGCTTTCCAAGCATTTTCAATAAAAACTGCAAGTTTTATTTCTTTTTTATTTCTAAATTTATTATATTTTTTCTCTTTTAGATATATTTTAAACATATTTTGTATTATACTATGTATGTAGCTATCTATATATTATACATAAACATGCTTTATTTGTAATATAATCTGTTAAAAAATCTTCTTTAATATTTTTTAAAGGAGTTTATTTTAGCTTATTTTATAAAAATAGCTACTTATATAGATAAATTAAGGAGGAACACAAGTCATGGGAAACGTATTAGAAGGATTAAAGCCAGAAAATGTTTTTAAAAACTTTGAGAAAATATCTCAAATTCCTAGAGGTTCTGGAAACGAGAAAGGCATAAGTGATTATTTACTTAGCTTTGGTAAAAATTTAGGGCTTGAAACTATCCAAGATGAAAGTTTAAACATAATAATAAGAAAGCCTGCTACAAAAGGATATGAAAATTGTCCAGGAGTAGTTCTTCAAGGACATATGGATATGGTTTGTGAAAAAGAAAAGAATGTTGAACATGATTTTCTTAAAGACCCTATAAAATTAAGAATTAATGGTGATATGATATACGCTACTGGAACTACTCTTGGAGCTGACAATGGTATCGCTGTTGCTATGGGTATGGCTATATTAGAAGATAATACTTTAGAGCATCCAGCATTAGAAGTTTTAGTTACTGTTAATGAAGAAGATGGTATGAACGGTGCTGATGCATTAGACCCAAGCTTAATCAAAGGTCAATATATCTTAAACATGGACTCCGAGGAAGAAGGATACCTGTTAGTTAGTTGTGCTGGTGGTAAAACTTGTGTTGTTAGTCTACCTGTTGAGTACAAAGAAGTTGGAGCTGACAAACAAGCTTTATTAGTTGAAGTTACTGGATTATTAGGTGGACATTCTGGTATGGAAATTGTTTTACAAAGAGCAAATGCTAACAAAGCAATAGCTAGAGTATTAAGCGTACTAGATGTTGATTACGAATTGGTTTCAGTTGATGGTGGTACTAAGCATAATGCTATACCTCGTGAAGCTAAGTGTGTAATAGCCGTTGATAAAGCTGATGTTGAATCTGCTAAAAAACAAATAAATGATATTTTAACTGCATTTAAACATGAGTTTACTACTTCTGACCCTGATATGGCTTATTCAGTAGTTGAAACTTCTGCAACTAAAGCTCTTACTAAAGACTGCAAAGAAAAAGTTATTCAAATGTCAAGCTTAACTCCTCACGGTGTTCAATCTGTAAGTCTTGATATAGAAGGGCTAGTTGAAAGTTCTACTAACTTCGCTATAATTGAAACTAAAGAATCTACTATTGAATTCTTAACTTCTGTTAGAAGTTCTGTTATGTCTATTAGAGATGAGATAGCTGATAGAATAAGACTTTTAGCTCAAGCTTTAGGTGCTAACTATGGTCTTACATCTCAATATCCAGCTTGGGAATTTAAAAAAGGTTCTAAATTAGAAAAAATATGTAGTGAAACTTACGAGAAATTAACTGGTAAAGTTCCTACTGTTATGGCTCTACATGCTGGTCTTGAGTGTGGATTATTACTTGATAAACTTCCTCATGCTGAAGCTATCTCTATAGGACCAGATATGTTTGATGTTCATACTCCAAAAGAACACGTTAGTATACCTTCTATTGCTAATGTTTGGGATTATGTTATTGAAATATTAAAATCTATGAACCAATATTAAGACTAAGTTTTAAGAGATTTTAATTCTAAGTAAATCTATATAAAATTAACCCTGTAAATTAAGACTAATGTTAGCATCAAGTTTAATTTTAGCATTAATTTATAGAAATAAAGCCTAATGATGATAATAACATACATCATTAGGCTTTATTATTTTCACTTTAAAAAGATTTATTATATACTTTCTATTTAGAAATTTATTATATTTTTATACTTCATCTTATATAAATTAACACTTCTATTTTATTTACAATTATACAAAACTCGTTCAATTATATCTTATTTCTAATTTCTATAGTAAATCTTTCTAAAAATTATACTTCTACTATTTTAAATTTATTTCTTCCTTGCTTCTTAGAATCATAAAGAGCATCGTCTGCCATTTTGTATAATTCATCATATTTCTGTCCATATTTTGTTATCGCTACACCCATACTTATAGATACACTTTTTCCATTTGGTAACTTTATAAGGTGAATCTGTTCATATACATAATTACATTTAGCGACAAGTTCTTCCTTATTTATTATATCTCTAATGTAGATACTAAATTCGTCTCCACCCAAGCGACCTACAATATCATCTTTTTCAAAACTTCTTTCAAGCATTTTTGCAACATCAATTAATACTTCATCTCCAACTAAATGTCCATAATTGTCATTAATAGACTTAAAATAATCGATATCTAAAATTAGCAAAGCTCCGTTTTTGTTAGGAGATAAAGTCGATAAACTTTCTGCTGTTAACTTTCTAATATATGCTGCATTAAAAATATTTGTTAAACCATCTTTTTGAGCCTTATCCAGTAACCTATCCTTTTCCTCTTTTTCAGAATCAATATTAGATATTTTTCCAATTACATACACTGGTACATTTTTTTCATTATAAATTATTTTTGAAGTAATCCTAATCCAGTGACAATTACCATCAGAGCAGAGAGAATACATTTCAGTAGTCCCATTTTCCTGTGATTTGATTACATCAGAAAACTTTTTATTATATTCTATTTCAATTTCACTCATAGTACTATTATCACTCTTACTTATACCATAATAAGTACTAATTCCTTTCCCTTTCATAGAAACTATCAATTTATCTTGTCTATAATCATATTCAAAAAAGTATTCACTTGCCATTTCATACACTTCAGAGTGCTTTTTAAGTTCCAAAGAGATTTTCTGATTCATACTTTTACGTGTATGCAAGCTCCATGCCATACCTCCAATAATACAAAGTAATAAACTAGCAACTATTAAAACAGTTTCAATTGGATTTTGTTGCATAATATAAAGCAGTGAAAAATCTTGTCTATATGTAGTATTTTGATAAATAATTGATTGCATCTTTTCTGATGGAATACTTATAATAGCTTTATTAAATATACCCAATAATTCCTGCTTACTTGGTTTAACTATACCAAAGCAAATACTCTGTGGCTCATAAGTCTGTGGAACTAAACGTACATTTTTGTACTTAGGTTGATTCATATAGTACTGTATAGAATAGCCTTCTCCATAAGTATAATCTACATCTCCCTTGTTGACGGCTTCTATACACTCTTCCAAAGTATCATACCATACAACATCTCCCTTAAAATAATTATCATAAATGATACCTTTAGGTAGAGCTAGACGTTTTCCATCCAAACTATTCTCATTTAATTTATTGTTAATCATCATAATGTATTGAGTAGAAACGAATGACCGAGACATAGTTACATTGTGTTTACGAGAATTTTCATAATCATAAATCATTCCTGCTACAATATCAATTTCATGATTTTCAGTCATTTTGTCCAAATCTTTTTGGGACTTTGCAGGTACCAGTTCAAATTTCAGTCCAGTTTTGTCAGATATATGATTCAATAAATCTATTGATATCCCTTTTAATTCGCCTGTTTTTTCATCTATGTTTTGAAATGGTGGCTTATTTAAAAGTACCCCAACTTTTAATGTATCTATATCTTTAATATATGTAGTTTCATCATCAGACAAAAGCATCTTATTATTTTCTGGTGTAAAATATTTTTCATATAGAGTAGTTGAAAAATATGGGTCTGTCTGTTCAATATTGTTAATTGCTGAGTTGAGCCTTTGAGTTAGGTCTGTATTACCTTTAGGTGTAATAAAATAGAATGGTTTTGGTGAGAATTTAGCTATAGTACGCACACCTTCTATTGGACTCATACTCACATTAAGCAGTGCATCTGCCTTACCATTCTTTAGTACTTGTAACTGTTCTTCTTGTGACTTACAATATACTAATTTAGGTGATATTAAATTCATCTTGCAATATTCATTTAATTCTTTAAGCCTAGTATTAGAATTCTCTATTACAGCAATACGAATTTCTTTCATAGATTCTAAACTTATACTATCAATAGCTGTATTTTCATATAATACTTGCAATACTGTATTTACTACTCCATAACTATTACCTGCATAATTATACAATTTTTCCATCTGCTCATTGTATAACATGCCTCCCATTATATCAATCTCACCTTTTTCTAGCATTTTCATTAGTTTTGTAAGAATTTCATTTTCATCTCCAGATACTTGAACAAATTCATAATTCCATCCAGTATATTGCGCAATTTCCAACAAATATTCATATGTATATCCAGAGTATTTACCTTGCTTATCTAGTTCAGTTAGACCTTTTTGAATAGGATAAGCAACCCGAATAGTACGACTATCACTACCTAAAGCATTAACATTAAAAGGAAATATGCCAGAAGTGAATATAGACGCAATTACAATAATTAATAAAAGTAATTTTTTTGAATTCACTATACACTCCTCCATATAATTAAGATTTACAGTGCAAATAATTAAGATTTACAGTGCAAATTACTATATAAATTTTTAGATATGAAAAAATAGATTAGCATATAAAAGGATATAAAAATTTACTTAAAAATTTAAATATCCTTTTATATACAATATATCTAAATTATAACTGATTTATTTGATTATTACAATAAATTTGCTATATTAAATATATACATTCTCTCGTATTAATCGCTAGTATATAATACATTTTAAGTTCTATCTTATTTCAAATTTAGCACTATTTCTATTTACAGTTCTCTTATATTTTACACTTGGGTATCCCAATATAAATGAAGTTATAACTGCTTCATTATCATTCATTCCCAATAATTCCTTTAACTTTGGCTCTACATTTGATGCCATAACGAAAAATCCATTGTAACACATTCCTAATCCTTGAGAATAAGCCATAAGCTCCATATTAGATGCAGCTAATCCACCATCTACATATACACTTCCTCCTAAAGAAGTGTCACCAACAACTACCATAAGTAATGGTGCATCATAAAATAGAGAATCATATCCTTCTTCTTTATATCTTTTGTACATTCTCTTAAATGTATTTTTATACATAGAACGTACAGGGTCTTCATCATCAGTGTTTAATGCCAAGTTATAAAGCCCTTCTATTGCTAATTCTTTTACTTCTTTTAGTTTTTCTTTTACTAATATGTATCTTATAGGTTGTCTATTTCCACCTGTTGGTGTGTATCTTCCTGCTTCTACTATATTTTTTATTTTTTCTTCTTCTACCTCTATGTCTTTATAGCTTCTTATACTTCTTCTAAATTTGATGAAGTTTAGTAATTTTTCAGGCTCTAAATCAAATTTTTCATGATTGAATTCTAATACTTCATTTTTATCAAATCCCTGCATTTCTATTGCATCTGTTGGACATATCGCCATACAGTGACCACAGTTAATACAGAGAATATTTTTCACCTTTGCTTTATCTTCTTTAACTCTTATTGCATTTACAAGGCAGTCTGACTCACACATGCCACATCCTACACATTTGTCTAAATTTATGTCTATCATTCCAGCTTATTCCTCCATTTTAAAATTTTCACTCTAGTATAAATCAAATAGTTGTCTAAGTCAATTTTTATTTTTTTAACAATATACAAGCTTTAATTTTTTAATTAATCTAAGAAATTTACACTGTAATCTTTCAATTTGCCATTATCATATATTATCTTTGCACTAAAAATTTTGCCTGTTTTAGCCCAATCTAAAAATAACCTGTCACCTTCCCACATATTTAAGTCAAATATTTTATCATTATCAACCCAAAGTAATTTGCCTTCTTTACAATCATCTAAATCTTTGCTAGATAAAGTTCCTTCAAATTCATCTGAAAAATACAAAAACATATACCAATCTTCTTCATCTTTAAATTTTGGAAAAGTTATCAATCCTTTATATGTTAATGACTTAATAGTAAGACCTGTTTCTTCTTTAACTTCTCTGATTATACATTCTTCAGGTGTTTCTCCCTGCTCAAACTTTCCACCAACACCTACATATTTACCTTCATGTACATCATCTTTCTTCTTATTTCTATACAACATTAAAGTCTTACCATCTTTTTCTATATAACAAATAGTCGTAAGTTTCATATAATTCGCCTTACTTTCTCTTTTCTATTTTTCATTTACTCATTTTCATTGTTTTCAAGTACATCACTAATATTCTTCATTGCATTAAGAGAAAGCTCAGCAAATTCATCAAATGGAATACCTATATCTTCTATACTTCTCATCGCATCTCTATTTACATTTGAAGCAAATCTTGTTTCTTTCATTCTTTTAATTACAGATTTTGTCTTTACACTTGTAAGTTTTTTATCTGGATAAACTAAAGCTATTGCAGTTATAAATCCAGTTATAGGGTCTGCTGCATATATAGCTTTTTCCATTAGGCTAGTTCTTGTAACTCCCATACCATCATGATGACCAAGTATTGCTCTATACATTTCTTCATCACCAAAATTTTCTTTTTTAAGAAGTTCTACAGTCGTTGTTGCATGACCTTCACAGATTTCTCCTGGCTTTCTTCCAACTATATCTGAATCCAAATCATGTAAAAGACCTGCAACTGCCCATTTTTCTTCTTTTTCTGGCTCTAGTCTTTTGGCTAAATCTTTCATAACTGCTTCAACTGCATAGCAATGTTTTCTCATTCTATCAGTTTCTAAATACTTAAATAAAATCTCTAAAGCTTCTTCTCTCATTTTCAGAAATCCCCCTGTTTTTTCATATATATGATATTTTTTTATATTAATATACATAAATTCAAGTTTTTTTATATATTTATGTATATTTTTCATGTTATATCTATTCTACACCTTTATAGTAGTGTCCTGCAACTGTTCCAATTTCGTCCAATTGCTTATATAAATTAGTAGCTTTTTCTCCAAGTTTATAATTATTGTTTAAAACCTCAATATGGGCTTCAATAACTTTTTTTACCATTTCACTATTTTCCACTGTAAAATCTATTCTAAATATATCTACTCCAATTTCATCTAATTCATAAAGATTGTCCAACATACAAGTGACCTTTGAATTGTAAATAGTGCTTCTACAGAATATATCTTGTGTTATCCTATAACTTGCATCTGTAAAATCTCTCAGAGCATAACTGCTCTCCTTACATTTAGCTACTCTCTTATCTTTTTTACAATCTCTAACAACAACCCCCATAGGACAGTATTCTGTGACCATCATAGGCGTATATCCATATATCACTGCTTCAATTTCTGCATCTGTATATTTTAACGTTTGTTCAATCTCACTTAAATTTAACTCTTGTGATAAACAAACCGTACTTGCTCCTACATCCCTAAAGTGATTTATACTTTCACTATTAAAAGTATTCAAATAGCAATCTATATTTAGATTTTTATCTTTAAAATAATCCATAGAACCCCAATTGCCAACTTGAATTTTATTAAGCCCTTTTATGTTATCTAATACTTCAAACTGTTTGTATTCTCTATTTCTAATAATTCTTGGTGCTGAATAGATTAATCTATCTTCAAGACTAGGTGTTTCTTCACTTGAAGCCATTTCCAAAGCTTCAGATAACGTGTTTATATCTTCATAATAAATTAAATCTACATTATATTTTAGTACTGCTTCTAATTGCTCTAAATTCTTAACTTTAACTCTAAGTTTAGGAGTTGTATTAAATTCTTTATGTCGATTTATTTTAATTGGTCTGTATTTTAATTTGCTTTCCTTAAATTTTCTATCTTTTATCTTTATTCTTTCTTCATCCAAAAGCTCAATACAATCTCTTCTCATTTGATTTAATATACTTATAGGCATACTTACACCTTCATCTAAATCAATTTCTATATTTTTTAATTTATAAGGCGTATTTCCAAGTTTTTGAATCTGTGTTTCGATTTTTTCTTCACTTAAAGCAACCTTTATAGCTTTTTCAGCTACCTTTTCACCCTCTACAACTGCTTTATTACCACAAAAATCACTTATAGAAAGTACTGGTTTTTCACCCAATTTAATACTTACTTTTGCACTTATGTTAGTTTTTATAAGTTCTTTATCTTGCTGGAATGTAGACTGTACTTTGTCCATTAATTCACTGTCTGAAGTCTTGAATATAAGTTGATTTCTCTTTGCTTCCCCAATAAAGTCTAATTCGATTAAATCTCCTTTGTGTGCTATTGTAGTTATCTCTCCATCTTTTATAATTCTTCCAATAGTCCCTCCACCTAAGTTGATTCCATCCCCTTTTTTAAGGGTATTCTCTAGTATCACTCTAAGTCTCTTTGTTTTTCTATTATGGTCTAAAACTTTTCCAACATATAGACCTTGATTGTTAGGTCTATCAGAATTCATTATATCCTTACCAACTTCACCTAATATATATCCTTTAGTAAACTTTCTATTGAAGATAGTATACAAATTATTTATTATTTCCTCAGAAATATTTATTTTATTCCTACTTATAAACTCATTAATCGCTTCTCTATACCCTGAAACTACAGTAGCTACATATTCTGGCTTTTTCATTCTTCCTTCAATTTTTAGAGATAATACTCCTGCTTCGATTATTTTATCTAAATCTTCTATAGTACTTAAATCTCTAGGACTTAATAAATACTCTCCATTACTATTTACTACTTCACCTGTATTTATATCTATTAACTCATATTTTTGTCTACATGGTTGTGCACATCTACCTCTGTTTCCAGACCTGTTTCCTATCATACTACTCATAAGACATTGACCTGAATAACATACACATAAAGCCCCATGCACAAATACTTCTATATCTACAGTTGTATTTTCACAAATCCATTTTATCTCATCAACATTTAATTCTCTTGCCAAGACCACTCTATCAAATCCTACACTTTGAAGGTATTTTACATCCTCTAATGAATGAGCTACCATCTGAGTACTTGCATGTAATTCAAAATCAGGTAGTAATTTTTTTATAAGCCTTGCCATACCTATATCTTGAACTATTAATGCATCAATATCTATATCATATAAAAATTTTACATACTCGACAAAATCATCTATCTCATACTGTTTTATCAATGTATTTACAGTGACAAATACTTGTACTCCTCTTATATGACAATATTTAACAGCTTCAATCAGTTCATTTCTATCAAAGTTATTTGCAGATGCTCTAGCACTAAAGTCTTTTCCACCTAAGTACACAGCATTTGCTCCATTTTGTACTGCTGCTTTCAGTGAATCAAAAGAGCCAACTGGTGCAAGTAATTCTATTTTTTTCATATTTTTCTCCTCTATTTATACTTATTAGGTTAATATAATTATATCTATAACATAAATATTTACATTAAATTTATACACTATTTACTATATAAAGTATATCAAATAATGACTCCATTTTTTTATCAATTTACATTAAGTTAATTTTCATTAAATGAATCATCTTTATTGATAAACATAATTCCAAAGACTACTGCCAAAATAAAGAAACATATTAGGATTGATTTTTCTACAAAAATTCTTGTAAAAAAAGTACCTAAAATAGCTCCAAATATAAAGAATATAATAATAGAATAATACTGCAAACTCTTTTTTATCATAAAAATATTCTTAGTCTGTATATAATGAAATAATGTTTCTGTCGCACTTCTTAAATTTCCAGTACACATTGTAGTTGCAAAACTATTTCCATTTACCTTTCTAAAACTCTCTACTTGCATTGAAGAAATAAAAGAAATAGCAATATTTACAAACATATTAAATTGCCCTCTAGGTACAAAAGAAACCACAAGTATTGTAATCATTTCAATTATAACGATAACTTGACGCCAATGAATCTTAGAATTCTTTTTAAAGTACTTTCTTATTTTCTCTGCTATAAATACACCTAACATAAATGCCAAAATAGGAATCAAGTAATAAAAAGATTTTTTTATATTACCTTCTGCTATATTAAGTCCTAGTAAGACTATGTTTCCAGTCTGTGCATTAGCAAATACTTTTCCTCTTACTACATAAGTATAAATATCTAAAAATCCTCCTATTATCGCCAATAAGGCACATAAGAAGAATGATTCAGACATCTGGCTCTGTTTTGTCATATATAAACATCTCACTTTCTACTGATAGATACCAAATCAAAATTCTTTTAGATATCATTTTTTATTTTAATATTAAAATAAAATTTTATATTTGCATACAATGTATACACTAGTTATATATACATTATATGTTATTTATATTTATTATTTATAAATTAAAAGAAGCTGTCTCAAAAAACAAGAGACAGCAAATCTTTTAATTTATTCCACGTTTTTTACATCATTATTTAACCCTGTACATTTTAGCTGTAAATCATAAGCCTTGTTTTGAAACTCAGAAGCTAAATTTTCAGCTATAGTAGCTCTTTCATTTGATTCTTCAAGCTGAGCAGTTAACTCTTCTATCTTGTTTTTATAAGCATCTAACTCGGCTTTAGAGCCTTCTGTTGTATTACTAAGTTCAAATATTTCTTGCTTTTTATTCTCTATAATCTCAATTAACTCTTTCATTTTAGCTTCAGTTTCACGATTTTCTGCTTCTTTCTCTGCTATTGTAAGTTTTAAAGATTTGATTTCTAATTGAAGCTCTTCGTTAGATGAACCAACCTTCTTGCTCAATTCTTCATTAGCTTTAATCAACCTCTCATTTTCATCTGAACATTCAAATAAAAGGTCTGATATATTTAATGCAGTTAATATTGCAGCAACTGATAAGCTTAGTTTCGGGTTTTGACGTGTTATCTTATCCATTTCTTTATCAACAAAATCAGCAATACTAATCATAAACTTCTCTGACTTGTCTCCAACCATTGGATACTCAACGCCATGGATTTTCACCATTACTTTGTTCATCCTAACCTCCCACGACATTAGTTGTTAATTTGATCTTAAGTTAGCATTCAATTTTTCGCTTAATTCACTTAATATCTTATCATGCACCTTAGCTACTTCTTCATCTGTTAGAGTCTTATCTTTGCTTCTATAAGTTATTGAATATGCAATTGATTTATATCCAGCTTCTATTTGAGAACCTTTGTAAACATCAAATAATTTGTAGCTTTCTACTAATCCTTGACCATTTTCCTTTATTATATCTTCTATTTGCTTTACAAATACATCATCCTTAACAATAAGAGCTATATCTCTTGATGTAGATGGATATTTTGGTAATGGCACATAATTCTTTGTTCTATCAGAATTATCAAATACAAAATCAATATCTATTTCAGCAACATAAACTCTTTGACCTAGATTGTAGTTTTCTATAACATCTGGATGCAATTCACCTAATGTACCTACATATTTATTATTATACACTATTTTAGCACATCTACCAGGGTGGAAGGTAGTATTATTATCTTGAGGTTCAATTTCATAATCTTTGAATCCTACATTAATAAGTACAGTTTCTATAGTTCCTTTTAATGCAAAGAAATCTACGTCCTTGCCATACATACCTACACACATTCTATTTACTTCCATAGGAAGTTCTGAATCTTGTGGTATGAATATATGTCCACACTCAAATGCTGATACTTCTTCTATTTTATGAGATACATTAGTTGATAAAACATCTAACATATTTGGTATTAAAGTAGTTCTCATTACAGAAGTTTCTTCTCCTAATGGGTTCATCAACTTAACAAAATTTCTCTTTATATTACCTTCTGGTACTCTTATCTTGTCAACTCCCTTAGGGCTTACAAATGAATATGTTAATATTTCGTTTAATCCTACAGCAGTTGAATTATTTTTTAGTGCTTCCATGAATTTTTGTTTTGAAGTTTTAACTCCTGCTGTTGTATTTCCTTCTAATTGTACAGAAGGTATATTTTCAAATCCATAAATTCTAGCTATTTCTTCCCATACATCAGCTTCTTGTTCCATATCTGTTCTGAAACTTGGTACATCTACTTCTAGCTTATCATCAGCAATTAAATTACATTTAAATTCTAATGATTCTAAAATTCCTACAAACTGTTCCATTGGAACATCTACACCTAAAAGATGGTTGATTCTTTGAGGATTTACCACCAATTTTTTAGGTTCTGGTTTATTTGGATATACATCAACAGTTCCTTTTAATACTTTTCCTGCTCCTAACATCTCAACAAGTTGTACAGCTCTATTTGCTGCTATTTCTGCAAGATTAGGGTCTAAGGCTTTTTCATTTCTTGAAGATGCTTCTGACCTAATTCCCACTTTTTTAGCTGTCATTCTTATGTTTTCTGGTTTGAAATTGGCACTTTCGAAAAGTACAGTCTTTGTCTTATCAGTTATTTCTGAGTTTGCACCACCCATTACACCAGCTAGACCAAGTGACTTTTCTCCATTTGTTATAACTAACATATCTTTGTCTAATGTTCTTTCAACATCATCTAGTGTTACAAGCTTTTCTCCGTCTTTAGCAGTTCTTACTACTATTCTTCCTGTTTCTACTTGGTTTATATCAAAAGCATGAAGTGGTTGACCAAGCTCTAACATTACAAAGTTCGTTATATCAACTATGTTGCTTATAGGTCTTACACCTGCTTCTGTAAGTCTTCTTTGCATCCAGTATGGAGAAGGTTCTATTTTTACATCAGTTACCATTCTGGCAACATATCTTCTACATAAATCTGGATTATCTATCTCAACTTTGAAGTCTATTTCTTCATCACTTTCTTTTACTTCTATTTCAGGATATTTTACTTTTGTTCCTATAGTTGCAGCTGCTTCTCTAGCTATACCCATCATACATTTGCAGTCAGGTCTGTTTGAAGTTAATTCAAAATCTATTAAAGCATCATTTAATCCTAAAACATCTTTTACATCTTTTCCTAATTCATAAGAGTCTTCGTGGTCTAAAATATATATACCACCTCTTTTGTATTCTTCAATATAATGTTCATCTATACCTAATTCAGCTGCTGAACACATCATACCATCTGATAATTCCCCTCTGAAGTCAGTTTGTGTAATTTCAACTCCTCCAGGTAATTTAGAACCATTTACAGCTACTGGAATATAATCTCCTTCTGATATATTTGTAGCTCCTGTAACTATTTGAACAACTTTCTCTCCAACATCTACTTTAGTTACAACTAACTTATCAGCATTTGGATGTTGTTTTATTTCTAAAATCTTTCCAACTAATATATTTTCTACTTCTTCACCATAATAATCTATTGTTTCAACTTTAGTTCCTGTCATTGTCATTTTATCAGCGAACTCTTTTACATCCATGTCTATATCAACATAGTCTCTAAGCCATTTTAAAGATACTAACATCTACACACCCTCCTAATTAAAATTGATTTAAGAATCTCATATCATTTTCGAATAATAATCTAATATCATCTATTTCATATTTAAGCATTGCAAGTCTTTCAACCCCAACTCCAAATGCAAATCCACTGTAAACTTCTGGGTCTATTCCACAATTTCTAAGTACATTTGGATGAACCATACCTGAACCTAATATTTCTATCCAACCTTCATACTTACACATTGGACAACCTTTACCACCACATTTGAAACAAGTAACATCAACCTCTGCACTTGGTTCTGTAAATGGGAAGTTATGAGGTCTAAACTTAGTTTTGATATCAGAACCAAACAATTTTTCAACGAAGATATCCATAGTTCCTTTAAATTCTGCCATAGTAACATCTTTTCCAACAACAAGCCCTTCTATTTGATGGAACATTGGTGAATGTGTCGCATCTGGTGAATCAAATCTAAAGCATCTACCTGGTGCTATTACTTTAATTGGTAACTCTTGACTTCTCATAGATCTTACTTGAACTGGAGACGTTTGAGTTCTAAGTAATACACCATCATTGATATAGAATGTATCACTCATATCTCTTGATGGATGGTCTTTAGGAGCGTTTAATGCATCAAAGTTATTTTCTACTGTTTCAACTTCTGGACCTTCTGCTATAGAGAATCCCATTCCGATAAATATATCTGTTACTTCATCTATAATTTGAGTTATTGGATGTTTCTTTCCAACTTTTAATACTTTTCCAGGTTGAGTAACATCTATTACTTCTTCTCTTAATTTTCTTTCTTTTTCAATAGCATTTATTTCTTCTTTTTTAGAATTTATGCTAAGTTCAATATTCTCTCTTACATCATTGGCAACTTTTCCAACTACTGGTCTTTCTTCAGCAGATAATTTACCCATCTCTTTAAGTATGGCAGTTATCTCACCTTTTTTTCCTAAATACTTAACTCTTAAACTTTCTACACTTTCTATGCTTTGTGCCTCTTTTATTTCAGCTAAAGCTGCTTCACGTAAAGCAAGTAATTTTTCTTGCACACATATCACCCTTTCGTTTTTTTGTATAAAAAAAGCCCCTCAATCCCTGTCTAGGGACGAAAGGCTATAGTTTCGCGGTACCACCCTAGTAGTTTAACAATCTAAAAATCATCAAACCACCTCTAACAAACTTAACGCGTTTTTCACGTCAAAGCCTACTATCAAATTTCAGCTTTGTTACTCCAGAGGGAACTTCTCCTGACCTCTTAGAAAACACTCCCAGCCTCGGTGTTTATCTCTTTACTAAGTTTAATCAAAATACTTTCCTCTTTCATTGCATTTACAATATTATATTGTTTATTTTAGTATTATATCATTTATATCTACATTTTGTGATTATCTTATTGTGACTATTTTAAAGTACAATCACATAATATTTTTATCAATCATTTTTAAAATATATTGACTATTTTTGATACTCTACTATTTAATTCAAGATTATAACACGACATTATATTTATTACAATACATTAAATTAAGTATTTTTTTATTTCATACATCAGTATAGCAGAACTTATTGCGGCATTTAACGACTCAGCTTTGCCATATATAGGTATTTTAACCAAAATATCAGATTTTGATACAAGCTCTTCATTTATCCCATTTGCTTCGTTTCCTATCACCAAAGCTACTTTTGAGCCATAGTCTATTTTGTCATAAAAATTATCTGTATTTAAATAACTTGAAACTATATTAAACCCTTGTGATTTAAGTACATCTGCAGTCTCATCTTGTAGGGCATTAATTATATTCATATCAAAAATAGAACCCATAGTTGACCTAATTACCTTTGGATTGTATATATCGACACATCCCTTTAGTGCTATTATTGCATCTACTCCAGCAGAGTCAGCAGTCCTTATTATGGTCCCCATATTTCCTGGGTCTTGTATTCTGTCTAAAATCAATACAAACTTATCTTTTTCATTTATACTTTCTTTTAAATTTTTTTCCTTAAATGAAACTACACCTATTATACCTTGAGTATTTTCTGTGTCTACAAGTTCTTTAAAATTTTTATTAGTAGTCTTATATACATTTGTGTTTTTTTTATCTAAGTTTTCTAATAGTTCCACGTGTTCCTTTTTATTTTCAAAGTCCTCATGGATAAATACATAATCAAGATTTGCATTACATTCAAGTGCAAGCACTACTATTCTGTACCCTTCTATTATGAACTTTGACTCTTTTGTTCTATTTTTTGACTTTAACAGTGCTTTAGTATATTTTAATTTTTCATTATCCTTACTGCTTATAGTTGTAATCATTTTATCTAAATGCTAACTTAATATTAGCACAACCTCCTTATCATTCTTTATCCTACTTTTAAAATCTTGATTTCGATTAAAACTCTATTCTCAATTAAAATAAAAATAGTATCATATAACTATTCATAATTATATGATACTATCTACTTTCATTGCAATCAAATATATCTTAAATAATAAACTATCTTCTTCTAATTATACCCTTATTTCCAGATGTAATAGCTGTTATACTAGTATTTTGACCAATTATAACCAATATACTTCCAGCTGTAAGTTCCTCGTCAGGAGAAGGTGTCACATTTATATTTTTACCAGTCTTGATGGCAAGCACAGTTATCTCATATCTAGCTCTAAGCTCAAGTTCTACAAGTGTTTTACCAACCCAATCATTTGGAGTTACGATTTCAACAATTGAATATTCTGGGTCAAGTTCAATATGGTCTAATATATTGTCAGAAACTAAATTATGTGCAACTCTTACTCCCATATCTCTTTCTGGGAATACAACTCTATCTGCACCAATCTTATAAAGAACTTTGGCTTGTAATTCATCTTTTGCCTTACATATTATCAACTCTACGCCCATTTCTTTGGCTATAAGAGTCGCCATTATAGATGCTCTTATATCAGAACCTATTGCAACTACTGCTACATCAAAGTTACCTAGACCCAATGATCTTAATGCTTGTTCCTCAGTAACATCCACTATAAGTGAATGCGTTACTTTATCAGATATACTTTGGACTGAATCTTCATTTTTATCTATTGCCATTACTTGATGTCCTAAAAGATGCATAGTAGATGCAACTGAACTTCCAAATCTCCCACACCCAATGACTATATATTGCTTCATCTCGAAACTTCCTCCCTAACACACAATTTGTATAATATCTATTAAATTAACTTTTATATAGATAAATTAATTTAATTTTTATATTTAATATTTTTGTTTTATTTGATTAATCATATCTAAATTTATTTCCTAGATTATTACTATCATTAGTTAATTTATTTAATTAATCACATCTAAGTTTATTTTCCTATATTATATATCATTATTAATCAATTTATCTCATAAATGGTACTCTATCCAACCATAATCTTCCCTTCTGCGTATCTAACTGGCTGACTCTTTCTTTTCCCTCCAGAAAGTATAGCCATAAATAAAGTAAGAGAACCAACTCTCCCCATAAACATAAAGATTATTATTATAACCTTACCTAAAGCATTTAGGTTTGAACTTCCAGCTAAACTTGAACCAACTGTAGCTAGTGCTGAAGTAACCTCAAATGCTGATTGAACTAGCGTAAACTTAGGTTGAGTTATTGAAATAATCAAAGTTCCAAAAATAACTGCGGATATACTAATTACAAATATCCCTAGAGATTTTTTTATAGTTGCTGGAGCTAGTCTTCTCTCAAAAGCTTCTATATCAGATTTTCCTGATAAAAAACTTCTAACTGTAATTATTAATACTGCTAATGTTGTTGTTTTGATACCTCCACCAGTAGATGCAGGTGATGCTCCAATAAACATCAAAATTATCATTATAAATATACTACTTTCTCGTAAAGTAGCTAAATCAAGTGTATTAAAACCAGCCGTTCTTGCTGTTACTGATTGAAATATCGCTGATAATATTTTCCCTTTTACAGGTAATTCTGCCATAGTGGCCTTTTGGTTAAACTCTATAAGAAAAATAAATATTGCACCTACTAAAATAAGTATTACAGTTGAAAATAAAACAACTTTAGAATGCACATTTAATTTTGAAAATCTTTTTTTTCTTACAATATCAAGGACAACTGGAAATCCTAATCCACCTAACACTATAAGTGCGCAAATAGTCATTGATACTGTAACATTGTTTACATAAGAATTTAGCGATGTAAATGGCCCACTTACACTACCCATTAAATCAAATCCGGCATTACAAAACGCTGATATTGCATGAAATATGCTATACCATATTCCTCTAGATAAACCAAATTGTGGAATAAAGACAGTTGATAAAACTAGTGCACCTATTCCCTCTATTGTTATAGTTATTATTAATACAAATCTTGTAAGTCTTACTAGCCCTGATAAATCTGCTTGGTTTAATGATTCTTGTATCAATAATCTTTCTCTTAGTTGTATTTTTTTTCGTGCCATAAGTGAAAACATTGTAGCTACGGTCATAAATCCAAGACCACCAATTTGTATCAATGTTATTATTACTATCTGTCCAAATAAACTCCAATAAGTTGCTGTATCTACCATAACGAGACCAGTAACACAAACCGCTGAAGTAGCTGTAAATAGAGCATTTAATAAGCCTATACTCTCTCTACTCTGTGACGATATCGGGAGTGTTAACAATATGGCTCCAATTAAAATAATTGCTGCAAACCCAGATACCATTATTTGAGTAGGTCGCATTCCATCTGCGTAGAGAATAAGTCTTCTAACTATTGTTTTCAACTTTCTTTATACCTCCTTAACATAAAATCATTACTGTTAAGACCTTTAATTTGTTTATTTTTAGAGCTTTCCTCTAAATTATTATTCTATTATAGTATAAATATTGTATAAAGACAATGATATGAATTTTTATAATTTTTGTTTGGAATATTGCAAATTTTTATATATGTCTTTTAATTTCAATTACATCAAAAATTCCTATATTTTTTGCATATAATAAGTATAATATTAGAATAGTTTTTCGCATTTTGTACTTAAAATTTATTTATCATTTTACCAATACAATTTTCATATACTTTTTTGAAGTTAAGTTTTTATATTATTTATAATCTTGTCCATATTTTTATGTTAAATTTTCTTAATATGCATTTTTTATATTTAATATAGTAAAATAACTAATAACTATATCCATGATTGGAGGATTTCTATGATTAAATCCAAGAAAAGATTATTTATTTCTCTAATTTTAATTGTAATTTTTATTATATTTGCATTATACATAAAAAATTATACTAATGATTCAAAAAAAGATTCAGTTAGAGGAACTATTCCTTTTGAAAAAATGGAATATAAGCGTCCTGATATAAAGTCAGTATGCGAAAATATTAACACATATAACGACAAACTTTTAACATGTAAAAATGCCAAAGAGCAATTGAACGTATTTAATAATGTCGATAAGATTTACCAAGACTTCTATAGTACACTTACTATAGCAAAACTTAGAAACAATATAGATTCATCAGATGAATTTTACTCTAAGGAATACAAGTACCTTATGAGTAAATCTGTGGATGTTGACATGGCATACAAAGATTTTCAGGATACATTTGTAAATTCTAAGTTTTCTAAAGAACTAAAAAAAGAAATTGGAAAAGATGGATTTAATTATTTAAAAAACATTGGAAAGCTTAATTCAGAAGAAGTCGAAAACCTACTTAAAAAAGAGCAAGACTTAGTTGTTAGATATGAAGACTTATTATCTAAGTCTACTGTATCAGTAGATGGAATGGAAATAGATTTTGAAGAAGCTATGTCAAAACCCAATCTTAGTTATGAAGAATATGTAAAAATTTATTCAGATTACTTAAAAAAATACAACCCTATATTTGGTAATATTTTTTTAGAGCTTGTGCAGACGAGAACTGAGATAGCAACTAAACTAGGTTTTAAGAATTATACCGATTATGCTTATTTAAATTTAAATAAAGATTACTCCCAAGAGGATGCAAGAAAATTTAGAAGTGAGGTAAAAGAGTATATAGTTCCATTATATATGAAAGTTACATCACAACCTTCTGACTCTTCTATTTATATTAAGGCATATAAGAATCGTTCATTTAGAAAATTTGATAAAGTACTTGAAGATATATCTCCAAAATTAAAAGAGTGTTTTAATTACATGAAAAAATATGACTTATACGATTATTCTTCTGGAAAGAACAAATCACCTGGAGGTTATACTACTTATATAAACAAGTACAAAGCACCCTTTTTATTTAATACATGGGACAATTCTTTTTTAGGTGTTACTAGCTTTGCCCATGAGTTTGGTCATTTTTATAATTACTACAACAGTATTAACTTAAATAATACGATACAGCCAAGTATTGATATATGCGAAGTTCATTCTACATCTTTAGAAATTTTATTTTACAAGTATTTTGATGAATTCTTTGGGAAACAATCTGAAGCCATAAAAAAGGAACACTTATCGATTGTTTTAAATACTATTATTGATGCTTGTCTTTACGATGAGTTTCAAGAAATTATATATAAAAACCCATATATGAGCTTAAATGATATCAATAAACTATTTTTTGACTTAGAAGAAGAATATGGAGTATCTAATAAGATACTTAAAGACAAAAATGCTCCATTTTGGATACTTGTATCTCATAACTTCCAAGTTCCTTTTTACTATTTAAGTTATGGCCTTGCATCTGATGTATCTCTTCAAATATGGGAGTTATCACAGGATGACTATAGAAAAGCTGTTGATGTATACATGGATTTTTTAAATCAAAATACAGATGCAGGATTTAAAGATGTAGTAGAAAAAGTTAATCTACAATCTCCTTTTGAAAGCGGAAACTTGGAGGAAATAAGCTCAGCTTTATACGATTATTTTGGTCTAGAGAACCCTCTTGAATTAGAAAATGCTTCTTAACATTTAATAATAAAAACGTCAGAAATTTTATAAGCCTTTGCTTTTATTACTTCTGACGTTTTGTATATTTGCCCAGTTAGATTAATATTTTTTTATGTACATAATTAAAAGAATTATAGTAATCAATAAAAACACACCTGTAAAAATAGCACTATTCATGTGAAATTTAATAGAACTTGTATCTGTTACCTTGTTATTTCTAATCCAAAAACCACAAATCATAGTTGAAATAAAAAATAAAGCAGTAATAATACTTGCACCAATAGTTATAAGTTTCATTTTACATCATCCCCTTTGATAATATTTTCTATTAAAATATCAATAAAATTATCTCTCTGATGTTTAACTTTTATATTTGTACCACTATATAATTGAAATGATTCTGGTGATAAAGCCGCCATTTGTATAGGTAAAATAATTTGTAAGGCAATAGTTCTTAAACTCATTTCGTCTTTTTCGTCCCCAAATATATTACGAAGTATAGGAATGATAGCAAGTTGTGCCTGCATATTTCCATTGATTATACATTGATTCAATATAAAAGGTAGTACCTTATCATAATGTATACCAATATCACACAGTCTCTTCAATAAATCCTTTAAGTTCTCAACAGAATCTAGAGTATATACACTATCATACGATAACTCTGTTATTATATTTGACATTGTATCTCCTATTGCTATACTCAATAAATTATCTTTAGTCTTAAAATGATAATTTATTAATCCAACTCCAACCCCTGCACGTTCAGCAATTTGACGAACTGTAATCTTATCAACATCCTCTACTTCTTCTAAAATCCTTAATGTAACTTCAATTATACGCTCTCTCGCATCTTTATCTTTTTCTTTATTTATCATAACATACCTCCAAAACATTTACATTTTTTGTTCTGAACATGTTCAGTATAATGGTTTTTTTATTATATGTCAATATATAATTTTTAGTTGACTCTACCACTATGATATGGTTTATATTGAGATTGAGCTCAAAAATAATACCTTTATAAAGGAGATATAAATATGTTTAAGATAGGCGATTTTTCAAAACTTAGTAAAATTAGTATTCGCATGCTACGTCACTATGATGAAATTGGACTTTTAATACCAACTCATATAAATAAAATTAATGGTTATAGATACTACAGTGCAAATCAACTTTCCACTACAAATAGAATCCATGCCTTAAAAGATATGGGATTTAGCTTATCTTCTATCAAAGAAATTTTGACGGAATACAATGATAGAGAAAGCTTGATAAGGTATTTAAATATCCACCATTCTCAAGTAAGAGAACATCTAGAAGACACGCAAAAAAAACTATTAAAAATAGAAACTACTATTGAGAGAATTGAAAGGATTGATATTATGAAAAATTATGATGTAACTATAAAAGACTTTGCTCCAAAATATATGATGACTTTAAGAAGAACTATACCTACTTATCAAGATGAAGGAATGCTATGGCATCAATTATGCTCAGAAACAAAAGGGCATAATGTACAAGTTGATGTTCCTAACTATTCTAAAGCAGTCTTTTATGATGTTGGGTATAAAGAAAATTATGTTGATGTTGAGATACAACTTGCTGTATCTGGAAATTATAAAGATACTGAAAATGTTAAGTTTAGAACTGTTCCAAGTGTAACTGCTGCAACTGCTATTGTAAAAGGAAACTTCAATCAACTTACAGATGCTTGTGAGGCTATTGGTAATTGGATATCTGACAATAACTATGATGTAGATGGCCCTATGTTTAATATTTATCATATAGGACCTGGTCAAGACAGTAATTCTGATAATTGGGTAACAGAAGTATGCTTTCCAGTTAGAAAAAAATAAGTTTCAATGATGTTTTATTTATGTAATATTTGTATTCTAGCTCTTGTTGTACTTCTTTATAAGTCTTTTAAACATAGATTCATACTTTAAGTACTACTTTTGAATAAACATCCCAATTAATGACTAAGAAATTGCTATAACCATCAATTACAATCGGCTTTAGATTCTTTCGTTTTTTCAAACTTTGCTAGAATGTCTGACAAGCTTCCTAACTAATAGGAACTTGTTAGACCTCACATTTTATTTCTTCACTGAGTATAAATATCCTTTGTTAAACTTACAAACTAGCGAATAATATTTATTTTTATTCTAATATCTTATTTTCCAAACATCGAACTACTAATAGCAAAAGTGTATTTTTTCATAGCATTGTTAACTACTCTATTGAAAGTACCATATTCACATTCTCACCTTCTGGATAATCACCTTGACCCCATTTACCGAAATGTTTCCCATAATAATCTTTAGGATTAAAACAATCACTTACCACAAAACCACATTTTTCATAGGCCTTTATAGCACGAGGATTTTTAATCCATGGTCGAATAATAAATGTGCCTATCTCATAGTCTCTAGTCAAGCTGTCAATTAACAACTTCATAGCTTTTGAACCAATCCCCTTACCAGTATATTTCATTGAACGCAACCACATATCTAGCTCCATATTAGGTATCTTCCCATCATTGTATGCATGAGAAATGGTCCCCACAATTTGATTATCATATTCTATAAGCAAGTATTTATTAAGACCAGGAGTACTACTAAAAAAGTAAGATTCTTCATCATGAATGTCAGACCAGTCAAAATCCTCTTTATTATCAAACATTGACTTCCATATCTCATCTTCCTCAAATGCCATATCATATATTAGTTTTCTATCAGAATCTTCAGCTTGAACTACTCCACCTTAATTACCTTCGGTAATGTTTGAAGGTTGAGATTCCTATTCGATAGCACTTTTGCACTAAGCATTCATAGGCTCTAAGGGCTGTTCCATCCCCACTAATCTTAATCCTTCTTTTAGTATATTTATGCTGGCATTTATATCTCTGTCATGCTGTGTATGGCACTCTGAACAAACCCACTTTCTAAGTGATAAGTTTTTTACATCTTTATTTCTATGAGCACATACACTACATAACTGACTTGATGGATATGTATTTCCTATTACAGAAATTAATCTCCCATACCAAGTAGCTTTATACTCAAGTAACCTTCTAAATTCATACCAACTAACTTCACTTATTGCACCTGCTAATTTATGATTCTTAATCAT